>PBPC01000020.1 GCA_002724575.1 Gemmatimonadota bacterium
TACCGCTTGAACTTCCGGGCGCTCGGGTATACTGAGTTGACCGAGGACATCAGTCTGACTGGCGACGAGACTGTTGAATTCGATGTTCGCGTTCAACGGCAAGCGATCCAACTCGAAGGCCTGGCGGTCGAGGCCGAAAGAAGCAGAGAAAGGATCCGGTTTGAAGAAGCTGGTGGCGCGACAGTTCGCGAGATTGGCCTCTCGGATCTCAAACAGATTCCGGGAGTAGCAGAGGCGGATCCCATCCGTGCGGTTGAAGTTCTTCCTGGCGTCGTCTCAACCTCAGATTTTTCGGCTGCGTTCCATGTACGAGGGGGATCACAAGATCAAAACCTGATTCTCTTGGACGGTGTGCCGATTTTTAGCCCATTTCACCTCGGTGGTTTTTTCTCGGTGTTCAATGCGGACATGCTTGATCGAGCGGAACTCCAATCAGGTGGATTTTCTGCTGAACATGGAGGTCGGGTCTCGTCCGTACTCCAGATAGAGAGTGACCCTGGTGATGGAGAATTTGGTGTAGATGCAGGGATTTCTCTGCTTGCAAGTCGAGTTGCCGTGGGTGGTGGGGCATCTGAGAAGGCGCTCAATTCTCTTGGGCTGGCTGACCTGAAGTGGCGAGCGTCGGTCCGACGTTCATACTTCGATGTACTACTCAAGCCAGTATTCGAGTTCCCCTACCATCTCACAGATTTTCAGACTGTACTTGAGGGGTGGACGCACTCGGGAGATCGCCTCGTATTGACTGCGTATACAGGTGACGATGTGGTAGACCTAACTCGTCTCGAACTCGAAGATTTTCCTCTACGGATCAACTGGGACTGGGGCAATGATATTGTTGGTTTGCGATGGACTCGTGCCAGACGTGGAGGTGGTTCACTCGACGTGCGGGCAAATCTTAGCCGGTACGGGAGCAAGCTAGTCTTGCCTGATTTCGCGGACACGAATTTCAGAAGTGAGATCAACCAGCGCCAACTCCGAGTTGATTTAGATACCCGTCCTCTGCCGACCCTCCAGGCTAAGGTTGGAGCGTCGGTAGAGAGGATGGGATACGATAATCTTCTCGAAACCGGCGGTAGCCAGTTTGGTGGTGGAATTGGCTCAGGTTTGCTGACTGGATCCTATGCACAGGCTTCATGGTCACGGCCAAGAGAGTGGGTACTCGAAGCGGGGACTCGTTTGGATCTATGGAGCCCGGACCAGGGTGATCAGATCATAGAAATCGCACCCCGGCTTGCCCTGAAGCGTTTCTTCAATGATGGGAACGTTGCCCTTAAGCTGGCTGCCGGTAGATACACACAATTCTTACATTCGCTGCGAGATGAGGATTTGCCCATTGGATTGGATGTTTGGGTTGTCGCCGGAGACCGTGCTCCCCCAGTAGTATCAGATCAGCTACAACTCGGTATCGAAGGTTATGCCGGTCAGGACTGGTTTTGGGCACTGGAGGGCTACACCCGCACGTTCGATGGGGTTGTGGCAGTGAACGGTGCGGATGATCCAAACGACGAGTTTGATGACATTCTGGGTGGTGAGGGGCTCTCATACGGCGCTGATCTGCTCGTCCGCAAAGAAGCCGGCACACTCACTGGTTGGGCCACACTGTCCTTTCTCAAGGCTGATCGCACTTTCCCCGATACCTATTCACCGTTCATCCCCCAACCGGACGTCACTTACCCACCAATCTTTGACCGGAGGATCGATTTTGATCTAGTGCTCAGGTATCCGCTGCCGGGCGGGTGGGATGGCGGACTCCGCTGGAATTTCGGTACAGGAATTCCGTACACGAGACCGATTGGAGCGCACCGGTACTATTTGCCTGATTTTCTCAGAGACCAGGGGCTTCTAGACAGAGATGGCAATGCAGTCGTACTCGGCGAGCGCAATGGGTCTCGCTATGCGCCCTATCACCGGTTGGACTTGAGTCTCCGTAAGACTTTTGAGAAGACTTGGGGTAGCCTGGTCCCGTACCTAGATCTCGTGAACGTGTACAATAGAAAGAACGTTCTCTTCTATTTCTTCGATTACAGGGCAAGGCCTCCCACACGATCTGGAATTTCGATGTTTCCGATCCTTCCGACGTTTGGTTTTGAGGTGCGGTTCTAATGGTACGTCAACGCACTTTAGTGAGCTTGCTGCTGGTCCTGGCTTTAGCTGGTTGTAGCATCCAAGAAACACTGATCGTCGAATTGGAGGACTTGGTTGTAGCAGAGGTTCACGTGGAAATAGGTGGCGCGCTTCTCGGTGGTAATCGAGTTATGGCGTTCTTGCATCGTACTCTTGGTACCTCAGTTCCTGGTGCCCGTGTTGTCATTACACGTGGTGGGACATCTAGCGTAGAGCTTCAGGAGGCTGACCAAAATGCTTGCTATCGAGATCGGAATAAACGGACGAGGGGAACGTGTTATGTAGCCTCGCAGGAAGTCGCTGACGAGTTTCATCCGGGCGAACAGCTTGAATTAACCATCGAACTCAGTCACGGCCGTACCCTTCGCAGTGCGACAACGATTCCAGGAGAATTTAGACTAACAGGCATTGAGGATGGCTCGCGGTGCCTGCTACCAGTAGACACGCCACTCACTGTTCAATGGTCTAGCTCAAGTGACACCTGGGCTTACATAGGTGAAACCCTAATTGTCGGTCTAGAAAGCAGTCTTTCAGGAACTGTGGCTTCTGCGAATGAGGCAGACTCGCTCTGGCTCTTGGGGTTATCCCTGTCAGCAAGCGATACCACAATAGTGTTTCCTACGGAGTTCGGTATTTTCCAACGGTTCGATCTAGATGCAGGAATAGCAGCTCAACTACAGAAGGGCCTCACACCAGGGACTCAGGCGTCCGTAACTGTTACAGCAGCAAATCGTAACTATGTGAACTGGGCTCGCGGTGGAAATTTCAATCCGTCAGGTAGGGTATCGATTCCGAGTGTGACCGGAGATGGCACGGGTGTTTTCGGTGCGAGCGTAACCCGGACATTTGAAATGGTTGTGAATCCAGATTCGTCTGGAGCTGCCTACGAACTTCCAGCCTGTCCAACTTCGTGAGCGCAAGTTCAGCTGGTCGATAGACTGCGCTCGGCCAAGAGTTCCTGTACTCGGAACGCTAGCTGCTTCACAGTTGCGGAATCTTGGTGGCCTCCGGGTATCGTTATCTCGGCATATTCCCGACTCGGTTCGACAAATTTATGATGCATAGGTAGCACGGTACTCTCGAATTGCTGAATCACGGACGCTGGGTTTCGTCCCCTTTCACCTGAATCGCGGTCTAATCGCCTATCTAAGCGCTTTTCGACATCCGTATCAACAAAGACTCGAATATCCATGAGTTCACGCAGTTGTTCATTTGCGAGGGTGAGGATTCCATCCAAGATCAGGACTTGGGACGGTTCCAATTGTATTGTGGATGAAGATCGAGTGTGTGTGGAAAAATCATAGAAAGGTGCATCTACCGATTTTCCACTGACCAAGGTCATAACGTGCTCGATCAAAAGTTCAGTCTCGAGGCTAGACGGGTGGTCGAAGTTTATTCCAGTCCTGTCCTCTAACTCCAAATGAGAGAGGTCGCGGTAATACCAGTCGTGGCGGATGACAGTCGTGATACCATGACCGAGCAGGTCTACAATTTTTGCTACAATCGTTGACTTACCTGAGCCGCTACCTCCGGCTACGCCAACTATGACTGCGCCTGCACTCAAACTTACTCCTCTTGGAGTTCAACATAAATCCGTCTGGCTAGCTCAGTTTTGACCGCGAGGGATGGTCCTTGGCTGTCTCCTACCACAATGTCGACAACACCTTCAATCTGAGCTCCCTCATTAACTAGCAGGGTGACTCCTGGTAGAAGTCCGTCTGCAGCCATCGTTCTCAGTTCTTTTGCCTCTTCATCTCGAACCGCCTGTATACGCAATCTGGATCCGGGAGCTGCGTCGGCTAACGTCGCAAGGTCCATGTGCTCTATATCCCCTGTGGTTGTGGGGATGGGGGCGCCATGAGGGTCATGGCTGGGGTAGTCCAGAGCGCTTGCCATACGTTCAACAAGATCATCCGAGACAGCGTGCTCCAGACGTTCAGCTTCGGCATGAACATCATCCCAAGGATAGCCTAGTCGCTCGCAAAGGTAAGTCTCAATAACCCTGTGTCGTCGCAGCACTCTAAGGGCCTCACGATGCCCTGCTTTGGTAAGGCGAACACCCCGATATGGTACGTGTTCTAGAAGCCCTATCTCAGCCAAACGCTTAACCATCCCCGTCACGGAAGCAGGCTGGATCTCTAGTGCTTCAGCGATCGCGCTAGTTGATGCCGGTTCTTCTCCTCGGGAGAGATCGTAAATCACCTTAAGGTAGTCTTCGATCGAGCGCGATAGTGGGCTTGGCATCATGAATCGAAGCTATCTCCAGCCAAAATCAACGTCGAGGTTGCCGACTATGAGAGTATCCTTGGCGAGAAATGTGATCTTAGTCTCCAAGCACCCATGCAAAAATCAGAGGGGCAACAATTGAGGCATCAGAGTTGATTTCGAACCTCGGTGTATCCGAGTCAATCTTGCCCCATGTGATTTTTTCATTTGCGGGCGCACCAGAGTAACCCCCGAAGGATGGCTGGGCATCGGTGATCTGACATAAATAGCTCCAGCATGGCACCTCATGCTTAAGGTCTTGGATGATGCACGGCACTGCGCAGATTGCGAAGTCGCCTGCTATTCCACCACCGATCTGGAAGAAACCAATAGAAGCGCCCGCACTAGAACTGTGCTCACACTGATACCACTCCATCAGGGCTTGGAATTGCTCTGTTCCAGTCTTGACCGCGAGATGATTGGGAAGGTGGCCCATCATCACATTGGCAGTGAACATATTGCCTATTGTCGAGTCTTCCCATCCAGGCACGTAGACAGGAACATCAGCCTCCTTTGCAGCTAGCAACCACGAGTGATTAGGGTCAATCTGATAGTGCTCTGCTAGCGTTGGATCATCAAGGATTTCGAAGAAAAATTCGACGGGCATCCTGCGATCTCCTATCTCGGCTGCTCGTTGCCAGCATTCGAGTAAGCGTTCTTCAATGTGCCGCATAGCATTCTCGGGGATGCACGTGTCTGTCACGCGGTTCATCCCACGATTGTGCAGTTCCCGTTCATCATCAGGAGAGAGGTCTCGCCATGAGGGGATAACCTCATAATCACGGTTTGATATGAGGTTGAAAATGTCCTCTTCAAGATTGGCACCGGTACATGAGATCGCATGAACTTTTCCTTCACGGATCATGCGTGCCAGTATGATCCCGATTTCCCCAGTGGACATAGCGCCGGCCATAGCAAGGAGCATCTTGCCTCCGGCCTCCAGGTGTACCTCATAGGCCCGAGCAGCTTCAACGACTTCCCTGGCATTGAAGTGTTTGAAGTGCCTTTCGATGAAATCACGAATCGCACTCAAAGTGCTTCTCCTTCATAAGTCACACAGGTTCTAGGTTTGCCTGTTGCTTATTTTTATGGTTGTATGCCTTGAGGTAATTTCTATTCCGTTAGGAGATATCTCGAGTTTGCTTCCGTAGAACACGGCCTGCTCGGATCCCAGTGAAAACTCCATCCCGGATTGCTGCTTTACCGTTTACAAAGACATGAATCATCCCTTCGGAATAGTGATGAGGGTCCTGATATTCGGCGAGATCTCGCACAGCATCTAGATCGAATATTGCTATGTCTGCAGTCATCCCGGCTCTCAGCATACCGCGGTTAGTCATTCCGAAGACTTGGGCTGGAAGTGAGGTCATGCTCCGAATTGCGTGCTCAAGAGTCACAACGCTCTTTTCTTGGACATACAACCGGATTTTACGAGCGAAGGCGCCGTAACTACGTGGGTGTGGTACCCCTTCGTTCAAGGGCACCAAGCCACCGTCTGAAGAAGTCATGGTCCACGGCTGCACCATCAGTGCTTCTACATCCTCATCATTCATATTGTATGAGACGATGCTTACGCTTCCGGCCTTGATGAGGTCAATAGCCGTATCGATAGGGTGCTGATCCCTATCTGCTGCGACCTCACTCAGGAGTTGCCCTTCGATTGATTCATTCAGGCGGTATCTACGGAATTGGATACGATCTGCTCCACCTCGCCGGGCGAGTCCCTCAATCATTCCCTCCTTGATACGTTCTAGCGTGAGAGGGTCATCCAGGCGAGCCATTAGGGAGTCTCTGCCTCCGGCCTGGGACCACCGAGGCAGGAGGGCAGCTTCTAGGCCTGTGGCAGACGCGGTGTAGGGGTACTGGTCCGCGAAGACCTGGATCCCTTCTTCGCGGGCACGTTCTACACGCTGAACGATCGCTGCTCCATATCCCCAGACGAATGGCCCTAGAGCCTTAACATGAGTGAGAATCGCTGGGATGCCTGCAACACGACCTACGTTGATCACTTCGTCTATGGCAGCAATTAGCCCAACACTGTAAGTGGACTCATCACGGTAGTGACTCGTGTAAGAGCCTCCGTAGGGGGCAACGACCTTAGCAAGCTCTTCGATTTCTTCAGGTGGTGCATAATTACCGGGAACGTAGAAGGTTCCGGAGGATAGGCCCCAGGCTCCCTCTTCCATAGCATCATGGACGAGGACTCGCATGCGTTCTAACTCTGCAGATGAAGCCAAACGGTCCTGCTGGCCGATTACTCGTGACCTCACAGATCCGTGGCCAATCAACTGAGCTACGTTGACACCGAGCCCATCCCTTTCGAGGTCGGCACGTTGCGCGTTTAAGTCGATGGGTCCACCACCGTCAGGATTTGCAAAAATGGTTGTCAGGCCCATTGCGAGGAGTGGCTCGGCGTGGCTGAGGCCTGCGGAGGCCAGTCCTGGGCCAGAATGTGAATGTGTATCGATGAACCCAGGGGTGACGTATAGCCCGCTTGCATCGATTACTTCATCCGCTGATGCCTCACCTAGGTTTCCGATCTCTAGGATCTTGTCCCCTTGTATGAGTACGTCAGCATGCACCCAAGGATTACCCGATCCGTCCATCACTCGTCCATTCCTAATCAGCACTGTTTGCTCCTGTGCCGACAAGGGTTTGGTGAGAGCTATTAACGTAAGGAGCGTGATAGCTCGAAGAATCATAGGGCCTCTCCAAGAAGGAATTTGTGCAAGCTAAGCTTTAAGTTGCAGGGATGAGAGAGTAAGAGATCAAGAATACTAGAGTGTTCATTGCTGCGAGCAGGAGAATGTCTTGGACTAGAGGACGAGTGCGTTAGCCAATTACTAGAAAGGTAGCAAACTGAGTTTTTAGGTTGGGATTCTCAGTTGAGCATGCCCTCGATTACTTAAATCCCCGGGTTCAGTCTTCTTCTAGATAACCGTGTTCTACAAGAAGTTCTTTAAGCCGAGGTTCCCGGCTAGTGAGGGTTGTCCGGGCAATCACACGTGCAAATTCCACACGGTGAGAGTCAGATACCTTATCTAGCACAGCGATTGGTGCTCCATAGCGAAGCAGAATGCGCTTAGCATCAATAGCGACGGAATCGTTCAAATTTCCCCCTGATATGCGACAGGGATTAGGTGGCTAAAGCAATGAACGATAATAACATCGGGTGAGCACTGCCAACGGCAACGTCTGTGCAAGAAAAGGTTGGGTAATCTTGAAACAGACTGATGAGTAGTCAGTTCATCTCCTGTACATCGTCGCTCGGCTCATCAGTCTGGATTGCATTCGGCATGATTATTGGTCCGTTCAGTTCAAATCGGGGCACTTCTGCACGGAATCGTTCACCATCAGGCCTTACGAATGTGTAGTAACCTTCCATGTAACCGACCGGAGAGCGCAGCACACAGAAGCTTTGGTACGTATGAGATTCTCCAGGCTGAAGCACTGGCTTCATGCCAATTACCCCCTCCCCATCTACTTCGGTATCATCCCCGGTTGAATCGTGGATTTTCCAGTGTCGGAAGAGTAGCTGGGCAGTTGTATCACCTTGGTTTTCCATCTCTATCTCGTAGGAAAATACGTAAACCCCATCCTCTGGGTCTGAGTCAGATAGAGAGAAGCGCGGTTGGACCCGCACGCGGATACCACCTGTGGCCTGTTCGTAGTGCATACTAAATCCTAGCACCAACCCATGTGTCTGCGCATCCCAGGATGATCTTAGGAGATAGGAGTAGCTAGTCCTGCTTCAGCCACGACAAGCAACAAAGCACGTTGTATCGCAAGATGGCCGTCTCGGTTGATCCACCACTCCCCAGGTGAGTGCCCTTCACCTCCTATACCACCTCGGCCGATGGTTACTGCTGGAACTCCCAGTGCGATTGGGACGTTCGAGTCTGTTGATGACCGAGCGAGTTCGCCTGACACACCGAAGACAGCGGTTGTTGCCAATGCCCGCTGGATAAGTGGAAGTGATGATTCGAGGGAGCCAGAAGGTCTGTCTCCGACCTTTCTGTTCTCAAGTGTTAGAGGGGGGCCGTTGCGACGTAGGCCGTTCTCTTCGTTTAATCCGCGGCTCATCGCGTCCAAGAAAACCTGTTCGATACGTTCTAGACTTTCAGGACTTTCTGAGCGCATATCGACCTCCATCCATGCTTCTGCAGGAATCGAGTTCACTGAAGTCCCCCCTCCGATTCGTCCTACGTTGTAGCTAGTACGGGATCCACTCCTCGTCAGCGTATCTGCAACATCTTGAAAGTACCGGACGGCTCGGCTCATCGCGTGTGCTGGATTTACGAGCCCGAAGGCACCCCAGGAGTGTCCTCCTGGTCCATTAAAAGCTGTCCGGTAACGAACCGAGCCCAATCCCATAGTGACTAGCCGACTAAGACCGCCACCGTCGACATCAATCCAAACGTCAGGTGCCTCATTCGGTTCACGAAATAAGTGTTTCATCCCCCTGAGGTCACCGAGACCTTCCTCTCCTACCACTCCAACGAAGAGAACATCGTCCTCAGTTTCAACTCCGACTTCCTCCATTACTCGCAGGGCTGTCAGCACAACAACTAGACCCCGAGTATCATCACCAATCCCAGGGGCGAATAGCGTGTCGCCAACCTGGCGGACCGTGACATCTGTCCCCTCGGGGAAGACGGTATCTAGATGGCCACCGAAGCCGATCGTCCGCTCCCCGCTCCGCCCACGACGAAGCCCGATCACATTTCCTTCTGTATCAGTCCACACGGAATCTGCGCCAAGCTGTTCTAGTAACTGAGCAAAATGCCGACCTCTGGCTTCTTCCAAGAATGGAGGAGCTGGAATCTCTGTTAGTTCAATAAGTCTCTCGAGAGACCACTGGTCTAGCTCTTCAGCAAGCGCAAACGCGTCCATAATTTGAGGATGTGCCGCTAGCTCACGGGCCTCTCTGGTGTACATAGGAGAAATTTCCTGAGCAGAGAGCAGTGAAAGATTAGCTACTAGGATGGCCACTAGGGCGCATAGTGCCGAAGAAGTAATTCGCAAGAGAAATGACTCCAATGAAGTGTCGGACTGAAAGTATTTCAGGAAAGCGATTAACTTAACGGGCTCTGATCTCAGCGTCTCGGTGGCCGGGGACCTCTCGAACAATGCCCATTCGTAACATTGCTATAATCGCGCACGTCGATCACGGAAAGACCACTCTGGTCGATCAGATGTTTCGGCAAGCCGGAGTCTTTCGTGATAACCAGCAGGTGCAGGAACGCGTTTTGGATTCGAACCCCCTAGAGCGCGAGCGGGGGATCACGATTCTTGCTAAGAACACTGCAGTGTATTGGGATGACGTGAAGATCAACATTGTTGATACGCCAGGACACGCCGACTTCGGGGGGGAGGTAGAGCGGATTCTCAGAATGGTCGATGGTGTTGTCCTGCTTGTAGATGCAGCAGAAGGACCTATGCCGCAGACTCGTTTTGTTATGAGAAAGGCTCTTGAACTCGAACTCCTTTCATTGGTAGTGATCAATAAGATCGATCGGGGGGATGCTCGTCCTGCAGAGGTGCATGATGAAGTGCTAGAGCTTTTTATTGATCTGGAAGCAACAGAACGGCAACTTGATTCACCATTCCTCTACGCAGTGGGACGCGACGGATGGGCAGGAGATACCCCAGAGTTAAGTGGGGGAGACTTGAAGCCATTATTCGATGGAATTGTATCGCATTTTCCGGAACCAGAGGTTGATCCCACAGGCCCGTTCCAGATGCTTGTTTCGACCCTGGATCACTCTCCTTATGTCGGCAGGATCGCTATCGGGCGAATAGAGAGGGGACAGGTGAATATCGGCCAGACTGTTGCCCTCCTTGATCTTGGTAACCCTGGTATGGTCGACGATGTGGAGGAGGCTGAAGAAGCTAAGGTTGCTAAGCTCTACACGTTTAGTGGTCTAGAACGCGTTGAAGTTGAGGGGGCGAGCGCAGGTGATATCGTCGCACTCACTGGGATTGAGGGTGTGGAGATCGGAAAAACCTTGAGTGACCCCGAGCATCAGGAGCGTTTGCTCGGGATAGCGGTTGAAGAGCCTACGTTGTCGATGGATTTTACGGTCAATAACTCACCGTTTGCGGGACAGTCAGGTAAATTTGTGACAACCCGACACCTTCGTGAGCGACTCTATAGAGAGCTAGAGCACAACGTGGCCCTACGCGTCGAGGATACGGAGTATCCAGAGACCCTGACCGTAAGTGGGCGTGGTGAGCTCCACTTGTCTATACTCATCGAGACGATGCGCCGCGAAGGGTATGAGTTTCAAGTTTCCCGACCTAGGGTGATAACCCGTACGGGTGTTGATGGAGGAATACAGGAACCCTACGAGGAGGCACTAATTGAGGTGCCTTCCGAGATAGTGGGCACGGTGATAGAGAAGCTGGGATCCAGAAAGGGAGAGATGACTAATTTGCGACCGATGGGTGACTCAGGAACAACCAGATTGAGCTTACGTGTTCCTGCTCGTGGACTTGTAGGTTATCGGTCAGAGTTTCTCACTGACACTCGCGGAGAAGGTGTTCTTCATCATCAATTCCACTCTTGGGGTCCATGGGCCGGATTGCTCAAGGGCCGAGGGCGTGGTGTGCTGGTCGCAGATCGGGTTGGCAAGTCAGTTGGATTCGCACTGCAGAATCTACAAGAACGGGGCACTCTCTTTGTGTCACCTGGTGAAGAGGTTTACGGTGGGATGATTGTTGGAGAAAATGCTAGGCCGGGCGATCTCGATGTAAACGTTGCAAAGGAAAAAAAACTTACGAACATGAGGGCAGCCGGCTCTGATGAAAGCATCAAGCTAGAGCCTCCTAGAAGGATTACGCTGGAAGCGGCGCTCGAGTTCATTGAGGACGACGAGCTGATTGAAATAACACCTGACGCCGTGCGACTCCGGAAAACGGTTCTCGATCAAAATATGAGAAAAAAGGCGGCAAAGAGGGCTAAGGGCTGAGTATAGAGAGTGCTTTGCTTGCCTGCTCTAAGAACGCTACCTACGATCCATTTTCAACCCGATAATGATGAGGTCTAGAATGAGACGTGACTGTGCACCTGGTGCCATCCGATACGGTTTTTCTCTATTGCTGACAGGCATTTTGGCTGGAATGCTGGTTGTTCCGGGTAGTGCACAGGTCAAATGGTCCCCTGTCCCCGATGGCTATCCTCGGACGGCTGCTGAAGAAAACGGATTCACTCGCCATACCCGACATCTAGAGATGTGGGAATATCTGGAAGCACTCCGTGGTGTGACCACTGATATGCGGCTAGGGAGCTATGGACAAACATGGGAGGGGCGGGAGCTCCCCTATGCTGTCTTCAGTCGTCCTCTCGTTAGCGAACCATGGGAAGCCTGGGCTTTAGGGCGACCTGTAGTAGTTCTCGCTGCGAACGTGCATGGAGGGGAACGGACGTTCCGAGAAGGACTTATGATCTTGATGCGAGACTTCACCATACCGGGCACGGATGCTTACGAGTTGCTTGATGAGGTCACAGTTATTGTAGCACCACAAATCAATCCCGACGGGTTTGAGGCGACAGAGAGAGGTACGCGCGGTAATGCATGGGGTATCGACCTGAATCGCGACTACATCAAGCTTGAGCAGCCGGCGATCGCTAACTATGTAGGTAACATTATCAGCAAGTGGCGGCCGCAGATGTTTGTCGATGGTCATAATGGCGGGTCGCGACCGTACAACCTGAACTATCAGTGTCCGAGCCATTTTGATCCGGCAATAGAGATCACGCTGATGTGCGACCGGGAAATTTTCCCAGCCATCGATGCAAAGCTTGCGACAGAAGGTTACAAGGCATGGTACTATACGGGTGGAGATGAGAATGAGTGGCGGGTTGGTGGGTCACAAGCGAGGATCGGCCGAAACTATGGTGGCTTTGTAAATTCGGTCGGAATTCTTTTTGAGGCCCCTTCACAGGAGCTTGAAACGGGAGCAAGGGCCGGATACTTGGGTTATCTAACGGTAGTTGAGTTCGCCGCAGAACACACTGAGAGGCTTATGAGTGTGGTCGATGATGCACGTCGAGAGACGATTGAGATGGGAGCTGGACCGCGAGGTGATATTGCTGTTGTGATGGAGTATGCTGCAGAGGATTATCCTGTCAGCTACGAAATTGTACGAGGAGGTGGTAGAGGTGGCAGGGGAGGTGGCTCGAATGATCCGGTAGAGATCATACAAGTTACAGGAGCTGACCTTATGAAGAAGCCGGTCGCCCTGCGGTTACGCGCTCGTCCCTGGGCGTACCTCTTACCTCGTGACGCTGTTGATGCAGTTGCGATGCTCAGGCGCCACGGGATCACTGTCGAAACGCTCGTCTCAGCTACAGAACTCCAGGTTGATGCTTACACGGTCACAGACGTTACGCACGAACGCGCATACAACCATGCAGCGGCCACTAAAGTTGAAGTAGGCGAGGTGCTCACGCTTACCGAAGTGTTTCCAGCGGGAACGTTTATCGTACCTACAGCTCAATACCTTGGCCGATTAGTTGCACACATGCTTGAGCCGGAGACCGAGGACAATGTTGTCTATTGGAACACGATGGATGCCTGGATCCCTCGTTCATCGGATGCTGTAGGTGGAGGCCGGGGTTTTCGTGGCCGTGGTGCCGGAACTGGCTCGGTACGTCCACCCTTGGTGCCTATCTACAAGTTGATGACTCCGACAGCGCTCACCACGAAGGTGATGGGCAATTGAGATACTTAGGCTGGCGTCGCCCCTTGCTGAGAGTGATCGAATTACTTGAATCAAAGCAGGAGGTAGTATGCCGCTGATTCACAAGGATGGAGTCCAGGATAATAATCATCCCCTGAATATCAGCCAGCAGGAGGACGGGGTGGAGGTGAGTGTGAATAGGCCCCCTGTCTATGAAGTCTACATGCGTATGGCTGAAGAGCTCGCTAAACGTTCAACGTGCGCGAGGCTCCAAGTGGGGACGGTGATTACAGATGCCGGTTTGGAAAACGTTGTAGCGATAGGGTACAACGGTAATGCTCGAGGCTTTCCGAACAAATGTGACTCAACTGAGCAGGGCAGGTGTGGCTGTATCCATTCTGAGATGAACGCTCTTGTTAAGGCACCTGGGCAACTGCGTGACAAGGTCGCATTTATAACCGCGAGCCCATGTGTGGTGTGCGCAAAATTAATGATACAGGCGAACGTATCCTACGTGTTCTATCGAGAGCCATATCGTGATTCAGCGGGTCTGCTGGTACTAGAGCAAGCTGGATTAGTAGCTTTGCACTATTCGAAATGGAAGGATGCTTGGAGGGATTGAACCGAACGTCATATCGAAGACCTTGACCGGAGGCCTCAGGGCCCATGGAAAACATTTGCTGAGTTGTTACCTTCTTCCACGCTATTCAGAGTGCCCCTTCCAACTTCCTATCGTATCGGGATGTTACTCGAACTAAGCAATTGAACCACCCTGATCCTAAGGGTGTGAACCGCCCCTACGGACGCTTCTTCCTGCCAGGTCCGGTTGAAGTCCGCCCTGAAGTGCTCGCTGCTCAACTTCAACCGATGACAGGTCACCGAGGTCCGGATGTGCAGGCTTTCATTGGTGAGTTACAGGCCGGGCTAAAGGACGCATTTAGGACTGAGCGTCCCGTATTCATTGTCCCATGCTCGGGTACTGGACTTATGGAGGCTGCAATTCGCAATGGTGCTTCGAATCGGGTGCTCTCGCTTGTAAATGGTGCGTTTAGTAAACGTTTCTCAAGTATTGCAAGTCAGTGTGGCCTCGAAGTTGATGAAGTCTCTATTCCTTGGGGAGAAGCACATGATCCTGACCAGGTTTCCACAGCCCTATCGGTCAGAAAATACGACGCGGTCACAGTGGCTCACTCTGAGACTTCTACTGGCGTATTAAACGATTTACAGATGCTCTCTGGCATAGTACACCAGCATGAAGAAACGCTTCTCTTAGTTGACTCAGTGAGCGGTGCAGCCGGAGCTGAACTCCAAACCGATCTTTGGGGTCTCGATTTTGTTCTGACTGGTGGACAGAAGGCATTCTCTGTGCCACCTGGTGTTTCCTTTGGTGTCGCATCTAGCTCGATGATTGAGCGGGCGAAGGAAGTGGGTGGCCGAGGCTACTATTTTGACCTAGTTAGATATTTCGAAAACATAGAGAAGTTACAGACCCCTACTACACCACCACTCTCAACCCTCTTTGCTCTTCAGGTACAACTCCGCTTGATGGCGGAAGAAACAATGGAAGGTCGTTGGGCGCGTCATCAAGAGATGGCTGAACGCACATGGGCGTGGGTCGAGGAGATGGCTTCTTTGGGTATACAGCTCAAGGTGGTTGCAGCGGAGGGCCATCGTTCTCCGACAGTAACAGCTATTCAGGTGCCGGACGGGGTGAGTGCCCCCTCGATCGTTGATGCTGTCAAGGATCGGGGATGGGTCATTGGAGGGGGATATGGAAAACTTAAGCCAACGACATTTCGCATCGGACATATGGGTGAACACACTGAAGATGCATTAGAGGGATTACTCTCTGTTCTCGCCGAGATCCTCAGCTGATGGCGTTGACATTTTCCATTCTTGTTACAGACAACATTTTGGGAAGTGGCCTGCAGCCATTACGAGAAGATGATCAGTTTGAGCTCATCCAAATCAATGATTCATCCTCCAAGGACTTTCTCAATGCACTGATCAGTGCTGATGGTTTGATAGTTCGAAGTGCAACGAAGGTTAACTCTGAAATGTTGGCTCAGGCTCAGAGCCTTAAGGTTATTGGACGAGCTGGGGTTGGTGTCGACAATATTGATCTAGATGCGGCTACCGAACGTGGAATTGCCGTACTCAACGCGCCTGCAGGTAATACCGTATCTGCTGCGGAGCTTACACTTGCATTGATGCTTTCAGTGGTTCGCAGAGTTCCGAGTGCTGATGCTTCAGTCCGTCGAGGAGAGTGGGATCGGGGACGCTTCAAAGGAGCAGAACTTCGCGGTCGTACTCTTGGCTTAGTTGGTGCTGGGCGTGTCGGCCAGGAAGTTGCACAACGTTGCCGTGCTTTTGGTATGAACGTTGTGTGTAATGACCCATATCTCACTGATGAAAAAGCCAAGGAACTGGGTTTGGACCGTGCTGATCTGGAAACAGTCATTGAGAGTGCAGACGTTCTGTCTTTACATGTCCCGCTGACAGATGACACTCGAGGCATGATTGACCAAGAAGTCCTCTCTCGAATGAAACAGAGCGCCTTCATCGTGAATGTCTCAAGAGGTCAAGTTATTGATGAGAAAGCTCTTGCAGTGGCGCTGAATGAAGGGAGAATCGCAGGGGCTGCGCTCGACGTTTACCAAAATGAACCACTCGAAGCCGATAGTCCCTTACGTACGGCTCCGGGTATAGTTCTTACACCACACCTTGGAGCCTCGACACTGGAAGCTCAGGAGTTGGTCGCTACTGAGATCAGTGGGGCCGTAAGGGCTGCCCTCCTAGAGAGGGATCTTTCTCATGCTCTTAATGCTCCGGCCCTTGGAGGTGCTCTACTGCAGGAATTCGGATCTGTTTTTGACCTTGGTCGCCGCTTGGGGATTCTAGCTTGTGCACTTGCTAAAGGCGGAATCAGGGGTATAGAGGTGCGTTACTCAGGTGATCCTGAAGAAGTTGTCCCTCCTCTTACGTCGCATGTTCTGATGGGTTTGCTCAAGAACATTATAGGAACGCAGAAGGTGAATTTCGTCAGTGCCAGGCATCTTGCCAGACAGCGCGGAATCGGTATTTCACAAGCCTATTTGTCCAGACGAACTGATTATTCTGAGTTTGTTGAGATTATCGTTAAGGCTGAAGGAGAAGATCTGAGACTAGCCGGTGCTCTGTTAGGTGACGTACATCCTAGAATTGTTCGAATCCGAGATTATCACGTTGATATTGTGCCCGACGGCACGCTCATTGTGCTCAAGAATCAAGATGTGCCAGGTGTTATTGGTCGCGTCGGAACCTTGTTGGGGAACCACGCGATCAATATTGCTGAATACCACCAGGCTCGGCTGACTGCGGGAGGGGGAGCCATGGCTGCCATCGCTGTAGACGGCAAGGTAGATAGCAAAGTTCGTGACGCACTCTTGGATTTGCCTGAAATATCTACTGCGGTTGTGATCAAGCTGAGTTAGGTAGGACGAATCCAACTTCGGTAGTATCCGGGCTTATCCATGGGTTAGCCTTAGTCTCATTCTTGTGTAAGTGCTTTTTGGAGTACTATCGCAGGGTGGAAGGCCTCCCGTCCCGTCCCGTCCTTGATCTGGGCGCGACAACTTGTCCCATTCGCCACAATTTCTGTGGTTTCATCTGTGACCCGAACTGCTGGGAGTAAGTCTAATTCAGCCATAGACATCGAAACGTCGTAGTGCTCAGCCTGGTAGCCGAATGCTCCGGCCATACCGCAGCATCCTGAGGGAATTTCCTCTACGGTTAAGTCCGGAATTCTTTGCAGCATTCGCAAGCTTGCGTTGACTGTGCCAAATGCTTTTTGGTGACAATGACCGTGTACTTTGAGTCGATTATTGTTAAGTGGTTTAAGTGAAAGAGTATGACCCTGCGCCCATTCTTGATCGAGGAACTCCTCTAGGAGCACTGCACGCTTCGCCACCACATCTGCATCATTCCCTGGTAGCAAGGCGGGCGCCTCATCCCGTAATGTGTAGATACAAGACGGCTCTAATCCCACGATCCATGTTCCGGATCTTGCTGCCGGAGCCAATGCATCTAACACGCGTCGGAGTTCTCGTTTTGCCTCGTCGAGCATACCACCGCTTAGGTAGGTGCGTCCGCAACAGAGTGGACGACCCGATTGTTGCGGTTGTTGGGTTCGCCAGGAACCTGCTTCTAGCAAGGCTTTGGCTGCCCGGGGAACCTCAGGCTCGAACCACCTCGTGAAAGTATCAACGAAAAGTATGACGTCAGTTGAGCCAGTAACCGCGGGTGGAGCTTGGAGTTCACTGTCACTCCAAGGTGAGCGGTGCCACTGGGGCAGCTTTCGCGCGGGAGCTAAACCGAGGAGACGATGTCCAAGGCGCGGTTTTCCCAATGTATTAACGAGCTGTCCGATCTTCGTTACCCAGGGTGCTACTCGTGGCAATCCTCCTAGTAATCGCGTTCGGATGGGAACACCTGATTGTCGATTCTGGTGATACTGCCACTCCAATTTCAAGGCTGCCATATCAATGCCGGTTGGACATTCTCGCTTACATCCCTTGCAGGAAATGCACAGCGACATGGCCTCTGCCATCTCTGGTGAACTTAGGCCGGATATACCGAGTTGTCCGGTAAGGGCGAGTCGGAGCGCATTAGCTCGCCCACGGGTTGAGTGTCGTTCATCCTGAGTGACACGATATGAGGGGCACATCACCCCCGGATCTGACTTAAGGCATGCACCATTATTGTTGCATTGCTCCAGAGCAGTGACGACTCCCTCGTCCTGATACCAGTCGAGGACCACGGGCAGTTTTTTTTCTGCACTTTTGGCATGGAACCTGAATAAGGTAGGGTCATCCATCCGGGGAGGATCGATGATCTTACCGGGGTTCATTAGACCATTAGGGTCGAAAGTCTTCTTAACTTCTCCAAAGATCTGCTGCATCTGTTCACCCAGCATCGGCTTGATGAATTCTGATCGAAGGAGGCCGTCACCGTGCTCTCCGGAATGTGTCCCTCCATAGCGCCGCACAACCTCATGAGTCTCCTCCGCAATCGCGCGCATGCGGCGAATATCACTAGAATCTCTGAGGTTTAAGGCAGGACGAACGTGCAGACACCCAACTGATGCGTGTGCGTACCAGGTGCCCTCGACGCCATGCTTAGAGAAAATACCGTCCACATGCCGAGCGTAGTTCGACAAATGTTCTAGTGGCACAGCACAGTCCTCGATGAATGAAATGGGCTTCCGGGGCCCCGCCATCGACATCACGATATTGAGACCCGCCTTCCTTACACTCCAGGCTGCTGATTGGAGCGCTTCGGTTTCTGCACGCACTACACTGTTTGGGTGTCCTAACTCACTCAAGATTTCCTCGAGTTCATTCAGCTTACCACCCATCTCTGTTCCTGGAAGCTCTTCAGCAAATTCGACTAAGAGCAATGCTTTTGGGGTGCCAGTCACGAAATCACTCATAGCACTTCGGAAGTCTGGGTGCCTTGCTCCAAGGTTCAAGACATTCTGGTCTACAAGTTCTACCGCAGTTGGGCTCAGTTTTACGATATGCTGGACTGTGTCGAGTGCCTCGAGCAGACCATTGAAATGGCAAACGCCCAGGACTCGTGAGCGAAGTAGTGGTTTGAGCTTGAGACGTAAACGTACGAAAAATGCGAGAGTACCTTCCGACCCCACCAGAAGTCGGGCGAGATTTTCCTGATTCGGATCAAGACTAGCGAGGTTGTAACCAGCGACATTCCGCATCGTCCTGGGTGTACGCTGAATAATCTCTGTTGCGTTATGCGCGTAAAGGTTTCTCAAGAACGCTAGTTCAGTTGGTATGTGGTTGTTCTCGGGTGCTTCTGCACCTAGCCAAAGTTTACGACCGTCGGGTAGCACTACTTCGATGGCTGAAACGTTGTCTGCCATCGTTCCATATCGAAGAGAGCGGGCACCTGCACTATTGTTCCCCGCCATTCCTCCTAGTGTTGCGCGACTCCCAGTAGAAGGATCGACTGGAAACCACTGACGCCCATGCCGTAAATGGGTGTTCAAGTGGTCTAGGACCACCCCGGATTCCACTTCGATCTCATCTCGATTCTCGGTCCCCAGTTTGGTGAGATGGCGGCTAACATCAACGACGATCGCACGACCTACCGTTTGGCCACACTGAGAGGTTCCCGCACCGCGCGGAAGTACAGGAACGTTCTCCTCCTGGGCTACTTCCATGACTGCCTGGATGTCTTCTACGGTTGCAGGAAAAACAACGCCAAGTGGTTCGATCTGGTAGTGAGAAGCGTCAGTCGAGAATATTCCACGTGTGAAGGCATCAAAATGCACTTCTCCCTCCACTACGTTTCGGAGCTTCTTCTCAAGCCCCGGATCTCCGGGTTGGATGTGGCTTGCAGCCATTGGTGGTGGTGTCGGGCGATAGAGGACTGTGTAAGTTCAACCTTCTTGTCGGCGTGAGTCTACCGCTCCCCGACCCGGGTTGCACCTAACCATAGAAGCTTGTGACCTACCAAAGCGGACACCACTTCCTACAACTGCCGGGACCAACCAATGTCCCAGATCGTGTGCTGCGCGCGATGTCGCGGCCAACAATTGATCATCGTGGCCCAGAGTTTCAAGCGATGGCTCACCGGCTCCTTGAGGAAATGAAACTGGTTTTTAGGACCGAACATCCTGTACTGATTTATCCGTCATCTGCAACAGGTGCATGGGAAGCGGCAATCACCAATTTACTGTCACCGGGTGATGGTGTCTTAGTCTTCAACCAAGGATTTTTTTCGGAAAGGTGGGCAGAGGTCGCTGAGCGTTTTGGTCTGCAGGTGCAGCTCAAACCCTGGGATTCTCGTCGAGGCCTGACAGCCGATGCAGTCATGGAAGCACTCCATTCAGATCAGGGGCACAACGTCAAGGCTGTTTTGGTGGTACACAATGAAACATCGACTGGAGTAACCAGTGATATTGCGGCGATTGGCGACGCCTTGAGAGCATCCAAGAATTCTACACTTCTTATGGTTGATGCAGTGTCATCTCTTGGAGCGACTGATTTCCGACATGATGAATGGGGGGTGAATGTGACGGTAACTGGTTCCCAGAAGGGACTTATGCTTCCCCCTGGCCTGTCGTTTGTTGCACTAAGTCCGAAGGCTCTTACTGCTAGTGAATCAGCCGAATTGCCCAACTCATACTGGAGGTGGCAGGATCATCTAGAATTTAATGAGAAAGGATTCTTCCCCTACACACCAGCCACAAACCTATTTTTTGGGCTAGACGAAGCACTGTCGATGCTTCGTGAAGAGGGCTTCCCCGAGGTATTGGAGCGCCATGCAAGACTTGCGGGGGCTGCTCGAGCAGCGGTTTCTGCTTGGGGCCTAGAGAGTTACCCATTAGATCCTGCTGAGTCCAGCGACGCACTGACAACCGTTATGATGCCGGATGGAGTCGATGCGGATGAGGTGCGGAGGATCGTTCTGGAGCGATTTGATATGTCTTTGGGAACAGGTCTTGGTATGCTTAAGGGTCGAATTTTCAGAATTGGACATCTTGGTGACTTTAATACTCTGTCACTGATGGGGACGCTTGCTGGCGTCGAGATGGGATTGGTGTCAGCCGGGGTACCGGTCAACACGGAGGGAGTTTCGGCCGCAATGGCATTCCTGCTTAGTGAGAACAAGGTCGATGAACTGGAATCGTGAAATTGTATTAGCCTCACCGATGCTTACCCGAGTATTTTTCTTGGTAGTAGCATCCGCTTTCGTCCTGGGACTTAGTAGCTGTGCAGAAAGGGCGAGTGGGCCACGTGAACTTACGTTTGGTCATGTCGGCGAACCGGGGTCTCTGTTTGCTCTTTCTGCCGAAGAGTTTGCTCGTCGAGCCAATGAGCGACTGGATGGATTCGAGGTTGTGGTATATGGCTCGAGTCAACTGGGTGGCGATGAATTGCTTCTGCAGAAGATCAAGCTTGGCACGGTAGACTTTGCACTGCCATCTACTGTTATGTCCTCACAGATAGATGCATTTGGCCTATTTGAGATGCCCTATCTTGTGCGGGACCGTGCACACATGCGTGCAATTGAAGAAGAGGTCGTTTGGCCTGAACTAGCACCGCTCGCAGAACAAGAGGGTTATCAGATCATCGCTCTATGGGAAAATGGTTTTCGGCATGTGACGAATAACACTCGACCAATTGCAAGCCCCGATGATCTTTCAGGAATCAAGCTTCGAACACCTCGTGGTATTTGGCGTGTCAAGCTCTTTCAAGCCTTGGGTGCTAACCCCACCCCAATGGCGCTTTCCGAGGTGTTTATAGGACTACAGACTGGTGTGATAGATGGTCAAGAGAACCCGCTCGCACAGATTTGGGCGTCCAAGCTATATGAAGTTCAGGAACATCTTTCGCTCACTGGGCATGTGTATACCCCTGGGTACGTTGTGGTCTCAACTTCTCATTGGACAACCTTACCAGACGACGTCCGCCGGATTTTGGAAGAAGAAGCTCAGTCGGTTCAAGCATTTGTTCATGAAACAGCAGCTCGGCTTGACGAAGAACTCCTAGCCCAAGTTGAGGCGGAGGGAGTTAAGGTAGCACGGCCTGATCGAGATGCATTTTTGTTAGCAAGCAAAGAGATCTATGACGAGTTTGGCCAAGTAGTTGAGGAGGGAGGTCGTCTCGTTGAGCGTTCCGTTGCAGCTGGTTCAAACTGAATTTGCTCTGGTGACGTTAACAAAGGCTCGAACTGGGCTACGAAAGCTTCTGGAAGGAGTGGTGCTCTTCCTGATGGTTTCTCTTGCTCTAGTTGTCGTTGTAGGGGTTGTCTTCCGAAAGAGTGGAGCATCCCTAGTCTGGTACGATGAAGTCGCCTCGATTCTGCTTGCTTGGCTGACCTATTATGGAGCAGCACTAGCTGCTTTACATAGGGCCCACATCGGAGTGCCAACTCTGGTAGAGAAACTCTCAGGTAACCTTAGAAGTTTTGTGGTTCTGCTTGCCGAAGTTCTTACTCTCGCCTTTCTCGTAATACTCACCTGGGCAGGGATGCAGGTGCTAAGTGTTCTCGGTGGAACGACGTTAGTCTCACTCCCGTGGGTACCAGCAGCAATTGCTCAATCGGTCATTCCGATCGGCAGCATGCTCTTCATCGGAGCGCAGCTGCTGTCACTCCCTGATGCCATAAGGCGCCTCATCTTGGGGTCCTCAAAAGCATGCCCAAATGCTGGTTCCCCAACTAGTGAGCGGGGGCAATGAGTCTCCTTGGGATAGGTGTCGTATTACTTGTGTTTGTTCTGATTGGTATCCCGATAGCGATTTCTTTGGGCCTGGTTGCTGTTTTGGCAATGATCACAGGGCCTGGGGGTGTTGGATCTATTCCTAACGTGGGGTTGGTGATGTTCAGCGGGGCAACGTCATTCCCGCTGATTGCGATCCCGCTCTTTATTTTAGCTGGCGCAATCATGAATGCATCTGGAATCAGCCGAAGGCTGGTTGCATTTGCCTCTGCGATGGTGGGCTTTGTACGTGGTGGACTTTCAATGGTATCAATCAGTGCCTCACTGTTCTTTGCAGAGATCAGCGGCTCGGCTGTTGCGGATGTTGCAGCCCTTGGATCGATCCTGATTCCAGCGATGAAGAACAAAGGTTACTCGAGTCCCTTCGCTGCTGCTGTTACGTCATCCTCGGCAACATTGGCGGTCATCATCCCCCCTTCGATACCGATGATCCTCTACGGAGTCATGTCTGGCAGCTCGGTTGTAGAGCTTTTTGTTGCTGGGATTCTTCCCGGAGTGATGGGTGGCCTGATGATGATGTTTGTAGCGTACCTATTAGCTCGTCGGCACAACTTTCCAACAGAAGAGATGTTTAAGCTTGCTCGTGTTTGGGAAACCTTCAAAGAGGCCGGGTGGGCGTTATCTCTTCCGTTGATCATATTGGGTGGAATATTTGGAGGTTGGGTCACTGCCACCGAAGGCGCAGGACTCGCAGTCGTTGCTGCGGTTGTCATTGGTGGTGTGGTGTACCGAGAACTGGATTGGAACCATCTCAAATCTGCAATATTGGAAGGTGGTACCCAGACGGCTGTGGTAATGCTGCTGGTAGCTGCTTCGGCCCTATTAGGAGATTATCTAACTGAGGTCCGTGTACCTCAGAGGGTCGCTGAAGGCATAATGAGCCTTACACAGGATCGGTGGGCGATTTTGCTGCTACTCAATGCTTTCTTTCTAGTGATCGGACTTGTTCTGCACTCAGCTGCTGCCATCATACTTGTTGTCCCGATCGTGATGCCTCTTGTCCTAGCTGCGGGCATCGATCCCGTTCACTTTGGGCTTGTTGTCACCCTCAATCTTGGGATTGGACAACAGACTCCTCCAGTAGCTTCAGTCCTAGTTACTGCATGTTCNGTGGCGAAGGCTGATATTTGGGAGGTCAGCAAGGTCAATGTCTACTTCGTTGCNGTCCTNCTCGCAGTNCTATTGCTTGTAACCTACGTTCCTTCAATTCCTATGATCTTGGTCGAAANCTTCTATCGATGAGCGCTCAGGTTAGCACTTCTCTCAAAGGACGGGTCGCCGAAGTAGTCCTAGATCGTCCTGAGAAACACAATGTGCTTGACCTAGGGGGATGGTCAGCCCTGGCGGATGCATTCGATGAGCTATCGAAAAATGTAGATATTGGCTGTGTGATCATACACGGAGCTGGCGACCGATCATTTTCGACTGGCTCGGACATATCTTCATTTGCGGCCCAACGAGATACACCTGAGGATGCAAGGCGTTACTCAGAGGCGATAACTCGGGGTATGAATGCAGTACGCGAGTGTCGCCACCCAACACTAGGCTTGATTGAAGGATTATGTGTTGGGGGTGGTATGGAAATAGCGGCATGTTGCGACGTGCGTATCTGTGGTCGGTCAAGTCGTTTTGGTGCTCCGATCAACCGACTTGGCTTGACGATGTCTCATGATGAGCTAGAACCACTGATAGCCTTGCTCGGGCCTGGTCCAGTGCTCGAGATCCTTTTGACTGGTGATCTTATCGGAGCAGAACGGGCGAGGCAGATTGGCCTCGTGAACCGAATTGTTGAGGATGGAGAGGTTATACCTAGGGGCTGGGATCTTGCTAACCGCATTGCTGAGGGGGCACCTCTCGTGAATCGATGGCACAAGAGGTTTATCCTGCGCCTTATGGAGCGGGATAGTGAGCCACTTACAAAGGCCGAGCAGGATGAGGCGTTGGAAGCATTCCAGACGGATGACTATAGGGAAGGGAGATCCGCCTTCCTTGAAAAACGACCTCCAAAGTTCAGCGGTCAGTAGTGAGGGGTGGTAACTGATGTCGACTCCGCTTGAGGGCTTGCGTGTCATCGAGCTTGCACATGTCATGGCGGGCCCAATCTGTGGACTATTTCTCGGAGATCTAGGAGCGAACGTCATAAAGGTAGAGCGTTTACCGGGAGGTGACACAACCCGGCACTTCTCGCCTCCCGAGATTGAGGGTGAGTCTGCTGCATTCATGATGCTTAATCGTGGAAAGAGGGGGGTGGCACTTGATCTGCGCACAGAAGAGGGGCGGGCAGTTGTGCGCCAAATGGTATCTTCCGCAGATGTTGTGATCGAAAATTTTCGAGCGGGAACCATGGAGCGGATGGGATTAGGTTATGACGATCTGGCTCTGCTAAACGAACGGCTAATCTATTGCCAGGTCACAGGCTTTGGGCGCTCGGGTCCGCTTTCATCGCAGGGTGGCTTCGATTTGATTGCTCAGGGCTACTCGGGGCTCATGAGTGTTACTGGCGAGGGACCGGATCGAGCGCCAGTCAAGGTAGGAGCACCCCTCACTGACATTACTGCAGGTATCCTTGCTTCTTTTGGAGTTGTCTGTGCCGTTTTGGAAAGAGAGCGTACTGGGCGAGGGCAGCGAGTAGACACTTCACTCTATGAAGCTGGTATCACACAGACCTACTGGCAGAGTGCGATAGCACTAGCGACGGGCGTGTCTCCGGCTCCTTTGGGTTCAGCCCACCCTATGGCAGCACCGTACCAAGCATTCCAGACCAAGAATGGTTGGATTAATGTTGGAGCTTCAAATGAAAGGACGTGGACCCGATTGATAGAAGCTCTTGATTTGAGGGAACTCAGCAGTGACGATCGCTTTGTTACGAATACGGATCGGATGGCAAACCTTACAGCTTTAATCGAGATTCTTGGGAGTCATTTCCAAGAACACACCTCTGAGCATTGGCTGACTGTGCTTGAAGATGCAGGTGTTCCAGCAGGTCCGGTTTCATCAGTGGGTGAAATGCTTGAGCATCCGCAGACCGAAGCTCGTCGTATGGTCGTTGATGTTGAGCATACGACGGCAGGGTCTGTTCGCTCACTTGGGATACCGGTCAAGCTCTCAGGATCAGGCGATAGGTGCGGCCCGAATGGACCTCGAGCAGGTGCCCCGCTCCTCGGAGAGCACACACGGGGCGTGCTTCAAGAGTTCGGGTATAGCAAGGCTGAAATAGATCAAATGATTAATACGGCAGTGGCACACGAGTCCTATCAGGAGTGACAGTCTCTTGGTTCCATTACCGGATCACTCCATAACGTCTAAGGATCTCAGCTGTTTCGGTGATAGGGAGTGCCTCTACTCTGCGGCCATTGCTGCTGACGGTTTGTGCCTTGAACAGTGAGTTGTAGATCGCTTCCTCAGTTGCCTCTACTGTCGCTTGAAAAAGAGCGCTGATTCTTCCGTTCGGGAGATCTTCCAGTTCATGTATGTCAGCAGCTGATGACCGACGGACACCATTGGCGGTTGAGAAAGCGATTACATAATCGCCTGAACCATTACTGGCATACGATCCGGTCCGCGAGAGCCCCATCACTGCTCTTCGAGCAATCCTCTTTAGATTTCTATCCGATAGCGGGGCGTCGGTTGCTATAACCATCATTATAGAGCCCCACTCATGGACATCTTCCTCTGGGCCAGGCGCTTCTTCTCGTGAAACTTGATCGGAGAATGAATACTGCCCGAGTTCAACCCCGACGGGTGCACCGCCAATCTGTAAGATGCCACCAAAGTTTGACTGGACCAGTACACCTAAATTGTATCCGCCAAGGCTTTCAGGTAGCACACGGCTGCTTGTTCCGATCCCTCCTTTCCAGCCGAAAGCGACTGTGCCCGCGCCCGCGCCAACAGCACCTTCTGTGACCGGGCCATTCGTAGCTGACTCAAGTGCTGCAACCACGTGATGGGCTTCTATCGGGCGCGAACGAATATCGTTTAGTCGACCATCGTTCGTTTCACCCACAACCGGGTTGATAGAACGCACATTCTCCATGTCGTCCTGATCCAGCAACCATTCGATCATTGCGTCTGCTGCTTTCCACACACATAGAGTGCAAGTGAGGAGGATCGGTGTCTCGATCTCTCCGAGTTCATTTACCTGTGTCATGCCAATTAGCTTACCAAAACCATTACCCACATGGATTGCAGCGGGCACACGACTCGAATACAAATTGCCCTCGTGAGGTAAGATCGCGGTCACCCCGGTTCGAACACGGGAACCCTCAATTACAGTAGTTTGACCAACATGCACACCCGGCACGTCTGTGATTGCATTGTGCTCACCAGTATTAAAAATGCCTATGGTAAGACCAAGGTCACGGGCCCTTGGCCGTGTAGACTCTTGGCCTAACAAGGACGCTGGCAGCACCGCGATGAGCATTGTGACGATGAAGTAACGCATCAGGAAATCTCCGCGGCGATAATGGTCTATTCAAAGACCAATGGTATCAAACAACATTAGGCCCAAGAGTATCGGATGATACAAGAGTGATGTCTGGAAAACTTTCCGGGCAGCTGCGCTGGTCATATTACGAGCTGCAAGAATCGTCACTACAAGAAAGAATGTTGTAGCCAAGAGTGCACCTGTCAGGTACCAGCCCCCGGTGTATCCCAGGATATTCAGTGAGACTACTGTCGGTAGCAGGGCAGCGGTTGCTGTGACCATGTGCATCCCGATGACTCGACCGCCACCTCTGGGTATCAGCTTGAACCCCACAAGTCGATAATCTTCACGCAGTATCCACGCGAGAGCGAGTACGTGAGGCAATTGCCATAGATACGTGATTCCAAAGAGAGCAAATCCTGCAGGTTCCAACATACCGGTTGCTGCGCTCCAGCCTATGAGTGTCGGTAGAGCTCCTGGCACGCCCCCTGCTAAGGTGGCTCCATAGGAACGGGACTTGAGCGGTGTGTAGACAGCCTGATACATGAGTGCTGAGAAGGCAGCGATCATTGCTGGTAGCCAAGACACAGTAAGAGCGAGATATACTAGCCCTGTAATAAGTAGCGCTTGGCTAAAATAAAGAGCTGATCGCGCCGATAATCTTCCGGACGGGATTGGACGTCCCTTCGTCCGCATCATTACTCGATCGGCATCTCTCTCCGTGTACTGATTGAGCGCAAGTGCGCCGGCTGTGGTGATGCCTGTTCCCAATATCGTATGGAATGCAAGCCAAATATGGAGTGAGCCGCGAGACCCTACGAATGCCCCGACACCAGCTGTGATCGCTACATACAAGACGATACCAGGCTTCGTAAGTTCGAAGAACGCAGCAAGCTTAGAGGGCTGGGGGTTCTGCATCTTTGTCGTTGGGGATTCCATAAATGTCCAAGGCCTATACAGTCCTCCGTGTAGCGACCGATCTTAGATACGATACTGGGCCAGTGACAGGGTACTGACTGATCTTGGAAACAAAGAGGCCAGTTCCCATGGTAGTATCTATTGGCTCAGGCCAGGGCATTTTACTAGAACCTCAATGAGTTACAAAGCCGAAATACGAATAGAGGATCGATATCGCCGGGAAAGAAGGATTTGGCGTAACGGAATCACTATGTCTGTCGCCGTCCACTTCCTTCTTTTTTTCATTTGGAAGATCACGGCTATTCCAATCTCATCCTCTATGCCCCTCGGCCCTGAACAGAGAGAAGGCGCTGTCGACGAAGGTTCGTTGAGAGCTCTGAGTATTTGGGTCCCGCCCAAGCTCCCCGTCGCACCTTCACCGATCCTGATCCCAAGCCAGATTGATATTCAAGAAGTTGAGCTTCTTCAGATCACCGAGAGAGAAGCAGTCTCCGCGTTAGGTGAATTACCTAGCCTTGATAAGCCGCTGAGGCTCCAGGGTGATTTTGGAATAGCTTACCAGGGCACCTCAGGTTGGATCCCAGCGACTCCCCGAAACATGATTATACCGAGTAACAAGTATGATATAAGCGGTAAAGAAATACAGGTAAGGGTCTTTATTGATGAGAGCGGTGGCGTAATCCCGGATTCTACTTACTTAGAGCCAGCTACGGTGGACGAAGATTTTAACCAAAGGCTTATCCAACAGTCTGCGAAGTGGCTTTTCAGTCCGGCAACTCGGGATGGCAAGCCGGTAGCATCATGGTTCACTTATTGGTTGACTAGATGACGAAAACCTGGGTGGAGGATTATCCGAGGAGTAGTTCCCCAGTTCCTCGGATTGTGCAGCTCATGACTCCACACGGAGCCTTCTTGGTCTTGGCAGCAGTCTCTGCTTTTCTGTTTGCAGTCTTAGACGCCTGGGTCTACGTACTGCTCATTCCATTTGTAGAGACCCTTTTCTCGAGATCAGGTGCCCCCGGGTTTGCTAGTGCAACCGGTATGGACCGCCTTCTTGAGGCTACAGTTTACCAATGGGTCGACGTAGCAGGGGATCCGCTCGTGGCAATTGGCAGGATCATAGCACTCATCATCCTAGTGTTTCTAATAAAAAACATCTTTCACTTTTCTCGAACCTACTTTCTAGCACGGGTGGAACAGGGGGTGAGTCGGGACCTTAGAAACCAGATTTACGGCCATCTTGTGAACCTCGATTTATCCTTTTTTAGTCGTACTCGATTGGGACAAGTGGTGAGTCGCTTGACCACTGAGGTCGAACAATTTCGAAGACTGGTAACGACCGAATTATTTAAGGTGCTTTCGGCTGGTCTCGAGTTCTCAGTCGCAGTCATGGCGATGCTCCTAATTTCTTGGAAATTAACTTTGGCTGCTTTCGTGGTAGTGCCCCTTACTATGATTTTTTGGGGGCCACTGGTAGGTGTACTTCGGAAACTTGATCACAGTGTCTTAGATCTTGGAGGTGACATTACTGGTCACATTCAAGAGACATTCTCAGGGATCCGCCTCGTGAAATCTTCCTCTTCTGAGAATCGTGAAAGGGAGAGGTTTAGTGCTCTTACGGGCGAGTATTTTCGCCGTTTCATGCGTGCTGAGTTCGTCCGTGCGCTTGCTCCACCACTTACTGAACTGCTAGCAGCAGCTGGTACGGTTGTCATTCTTTGGTTTGGAGCCAGGCTTGTTGTAGCCGGGGAGGTAACTGGTCCTGAATTCGTCGGTTTTATTGGTCTCTCGGTTAAGCTGTATTCACCTGTAAAAAATGTGGCAAAGTTTCCAGCTATTGCTCAGCCAGGGCTCGTAGCTGCCGAACGCATCTTCGATTTTCTTGATATCCCCCATGAGGTTTCTGATACACCCGGCGCTCTCCCTGTTAGGGGATTTGTGTCTGACATCACCTTCGAAGATGTATCTTTCACATATCGTAGAGGTGAGCCTGTGTTGCGGGGCATATCTTTCGAGGCAAGTCATGGTGACGTTATCGCTCTAGTGGGCCCGAGCGGTGCAGGAAAGAGCACTATCGTAGACCTACTCGGACGCTTCTTCGATGTGGATGACGGGTGCATCATGCTTGATGGCTTGGACATCCGGCAGTTGAGAATTCAAGACCTGAGGTCCCTATTCGCGATTGTTTCTCAGGATACTGTGCTCTTCCATGATACAGTGAGTTCGAATATCGCCTATGGTCGTCCGGGAGCTAGTCATTCTGATATTGTTGCCGCTGCGACCGCTGCTTATGCGCATGGATTTATTACGGAAATGCCAAGGGGATACGACACCATTGTTGGTGAGAGAGGAGTGGAACTCTCGGGTGGTGAAAGACAGCGGATAGCGATCGCCCGAGCTCTCTTGATGAACCGCCCCATCCTCGTCCTTGATGAGGCAATGAGTTCTGTGGATCCTGCGGCAGAGCGCGTCATCCGAGAAGCGACGAGTCACTTAATGCTGGGGCGCACTGTCTTCATCATTGCACATCGGCTTTCCACGATTCTGCATGCGAACAAGATCCTGGTGATGGCTAAGGGCGAAATTATAGAACAAGGTGACCATGGAACTTTGATGTCTAAGGCCGGCCTCTATCGGCGGCTTTATGACTCTCAGTTCAATGAAGCAGACCTGGTTGGGAGCCCTTGGTTCGTGGATGAGATCTAACCTCCACATACGAGCAATTATCGAGACTTTCCTCCAGCCTATGAAACTTCAGAAGGCAAAGCATTATATAGAGCACTTGGCATTTAGGGCCCTCTCAGGCACCGCCATACTTCTTCCGGAAGCACTAGCTATAAGTATTGGGTATTTCTTAGGATGGGTTGCGGGGAGTGTTCTGAGAGTGCGCCGGACTGAAGTCGATGCCCATCTTCTTCTGGCATTTCCGGAAAGGACAAAGACGTGGCGTGATTGTGTTGCTAGGGCTAGCTACGCGCATTTAGGAAGGGAAGCCGTTGCCACGTTGAGGCTCAGTCGGGCAACAGCTAAAGACCTAAGCGAGAGAACTCGTGTCCCGGATTTGGAATTATTTCTGACTGCACTCGAAGAGGGTAAGGGTGTAATACTCGTCACAGGACACCTCGGAAACTGGGAAGTTGGGGGTGGGGCGTTCACTGCACGTGGGTTATCACTTGATGCTATAGCAAAGAGTATGGCCAATAAGGCAATTGGTGACGCAATCGCTGGAGTACGGGAAGGGTTAGGCATAGGAATCATCTATAAGGATGAAGTGGTGAGAGAGGTGCCACGCAGTTTACTAAAGGGACGAGTAGTGGCAATTCCCGCAGATCAGCATGCTCATAAAGGGGGCATGTTAGTTTCGTTCTTTGGCAGAAACGCATCGACCACACGAACTCCTGCACTTTTCGCAATCCGCACAGGGGCACCAATATTTCTTGGAATAGCACTCCGAGATCCTGGATGGAGACAACGTTATACTGTATTACTGGAGAGAATTGACTTTCAATCCAGTGGTGACGTTGATGCTGACATCAGAGGGCTTACAGAAGCCCACTGTGCAGCGCTAGAGCGAGCAGTGAGGTTGGCTCCTGGACAGTATTTCTGGCACCACAGGAGATGGAAGAGTGTGCCAAGGCATGACAATTGAACTTGCCAACCTATTAATGTTACTAGGAACCAGCACTTTGTGTGCCTGTATAAGGCGATGGTCGGTTGAGGGTAGCTCTAGGGATACCTTCTACTCCGGCCTTGGTTTGTATGACTCTAAATCGAAAAAAATGTGATCTACGTCTGTATTCCGGCCCACAATGAAGGACCTACGATCGGCGTCCTGCTCTGGAAGATACGAAACACTCTTGGGGAGTTTAGTAGGGACTACAAGATCTTAGTTCATGACGATGCATCAACCGATGACACTCAGGTGGTCGTAGAGCGTTATCAGCGAGTGCTGCCACTCACTTTGCTAAGTTCGCAGGATCGGATTGGTTATGGTCGATCAGTGGAAAAACTGCTTAGACATGTAGTAAAGACTGCTTCGTATCCTAAACGCGACGGTGCAGTGATCCTTCAGGGGGATTTTACTGAGAACCCAGATGATGTCATCAGCCTGGTGAAAATACTTGAGGGTGGTGCTGACATCGTGGCAGGTGTTACTGACATGAATGGACATCAGATGCCTTTGGGGGTAAAGATCGTGAGAAGCATGTCACGGTGGCCTCTTTCGACGGTATTTCGAGGAGCTCCAGTTTCTGACCCCCTTAATGGGTTGAGAGCCTACCGGGTAATCGTACTTAAGAAAGCGTTGCGTGATGGTCCTGAGGATGAGCCCTTAATAAGAACTGAAGGGTGGGCGGCAAACGCAGAATTGCTTAGCAGACTAGTTCCTCATGCGAGGAGGATTGCTGAAGTGCCAGCAGAAGTGAGGCATGACCTAAGGCAGCGTGGATCTCGGTTTAGGCCACTCAGCACCCTGATGGCTCTCATGAGGCTGCGGGGACGTGACCTTTGGCCAAATTCAAGCGCACAGGGTGTATGAATTCACTGCTTGTTAAGGGTGTGTTTCAGATCCTTATGGCCTTCAATATTCCTATCATCGCGCTTGGTCAAGTGGCTATTGGAGCTGATGATCTGCTATTCGATCAGGAATCATTCACGGATAGTTTGTCTGTGCTCTACCCCGTGGATGAGTGGGCTGCTGAGACTCCGTGGGGACCCGGCGAACACCTCGTTTACCAAGTAAAAGTCGGCATCTTTAATGCGGGCGAAGGTCATATGACGGTAGAGGCTTTGGACAGTATTCGGGGGCATCAGACTTATCGCGCGGTTATGGGTATAAAAGGTGGGCTCCCGGGACTACGTGTTGATGACAGTTACACGACCTGGATGGACGTACAGACACTCCAAACCTGGCGTTACATAAGGGATATTGACGAGCCCTTCTACGAGTCCTACCGGAATTACGAGTTTTATCCGGATCGAGGATTTTGGCATCGCACAGATAATGATGAATCCGGACCGTTAGCGTCCTCCTTGCCACTGGATGATATCGCCTTCATTTACTTCATACGGCGCCTTCCCCTTGAAGTAGGGAAAACATACAGTTTTTCCCGTTACTTCAAGGAAGAAGGAAATCCGGTTGTGATACAGGTTCTTCGCCAAGATGAGTATGAAACGGAAGGTGTGAAGTACAGTACGATTGTGGTTAAGCCTATCGTTCAGACCGATGGCCTTTTTGGTCAGGGAGGGGAAGCGGAACTCCATTTCACAGATGATGACCGCAGAATCTTGGTCTATATGAAGTCAAATATCCCTATGTTCCCTGGGTCGCTCACACTGCATTTAAGGTCAATCCAGGAAGGGGTGCCCCTCAACCCTGATTCACGTAACACGGCAAGAGAAGGGAGATTGAATCGAGCTGTTATAGAGCCGGATACGATTGTCAGACGTTGAGAATAGGTAAGGCCACATAGCATTGTGGCCTGGGATACAGGGACCCTCCGTCGACTAACTGCCTGGGCGATAATTTTACCGTTTCTGTGGTATTGTCATCCAACAAATATGCTTTTGCTTTTGGGGACCCCTTTGTCAGTATTGGGGCTCTTGGTTCGTAGTTGGGCAGCTGGATCAATTGATAAGGATCAAGAGCTCACTACTTCGGGACCTTATGCATATCTCAGGAATCCTCTGTACTTAGGAACTTTTCTTATAGGTATCGGTGTGACGGTGGCCGGAGGAGCAAGTGAATGGATACTTTTCTTTCTAGCTTACTTCGTCGCTGTATATGGTACGACAATGTCAATAGAGCATAGCCGGCTCACTAAAGTCTTCGGACAAGCGTATCGTGAATATGCGAGTAGCGTCCCTTCATTTATTCCAAGAGTTTTACCGTATAGGTCATTTGGGGGTAGTGGAAGGGATGGTTTCCGCTTCAAGCGGTACTGTCGAAACAAAGAATGGGAAGCTCTGCTAGGAGTGCTAGCTATGTTCAGCTTTCTAACTCTGAAAGCTACTTTCGGGTGGTTTGGGTTTTAGGGTCACCGCACACCAAGAAGCTCGCTCTTCAGTCATGATGGCCACGTCTCGTAGCCATCACGGAGTGCCATCCATAAGACTTCATCAAGAGGTTGCCCATGCCTCTGTGCCAGCTTCTTAAGGGAGTGCTCTAATCGACGGCGCATAAGTTTGACCGGAGCAGGTGCAGTTAGTGAAAGAGGTCGGCAGCGGTCTAGGTCGATAACATGTGCGGAGCAGGCGCCCCCAGGCTGATTCACTAGGATATTGCTAGCGTTCAGGTCAGCATGCGCTACGCGTTCTTTTTCCAGAAGGTGCACAAGCTTGCCTGTTGTATGTAACGCAGTGATGCAAAGCGCCCTGTTGCGTTGCTTCAGTCCGAAGAGAACTGAAGCCAAATCTGTTGCGTCAGACAAATATTCGGTTATGAGGTCTGCACGGTAGAATAGGCCAGATCTGTATGTAGCTCCTCCAATAATGCGCGGCGTAGGGATGCCCCTTGAGCGGGCCTCTTTGCTTACCCGCAGCTCCTTCAGGGGCCGAGGTGTCCCAGTTACCAGATACCGATCATCAAGATATGGGGAGAGGAGGCCTCCTCTCTGGTAGTGACGTAAGATCCAATGTGTTGTGCTGTCCGTACTTTCTATAGCAGGAAAAATGAATACGCGACCACGACCGGCCAGGATGTCTTTTGTGGAATGCCGGCTTACCCAGTCATAAAGGGTGTCGCCCGAAGCAAAAACAGACTGTGTCCACTCAAGTGCAGTTGGAATTGTGAAGGCAGTACTGTTCTTATGGCAGACACGCAGGTAGCCATTAGGGAGTTTCATGTTTCAGGTTGTGCGATCTGTTCCTCGGGCACGTCACGTAGGTATATACCCGGTCCTTGAAACGTCTCACCTTTGACCTTGACTCGAAAAAGGTATTGTCCGGGCTTTGGGAAGATGACGCCGTCCATGGGCATAACTAATTGGCTACGCGGTGGCGGATGGCCTTCGGGTGTTGCTCGAACTTCGCTTTCCCCTTCGACTGTTAGAGAAATATTACCCTCTGAATCTTCCAGATCAGCCTTGAACTGGAATCGACCATGATCTTTGTGACCCCACTCAATTACCAGAACGAGAACAAGATGATCCTGCTTCGCTGGGAAGCCCGGCGCTGCCAGATCATGGTACACCCCGTGCAAGTCGAGTTTGCCATCAGGGCTTGTTCGCGCGTCATCGCACACTGCAGAAAAACGTAGGGCACAGCTCATAAAAATTAGCTCTCGTGTCTCGATTCTTTTGGAATGGCGCCCCACCCACCACCACCGGGTGACCTAATGCTAATGATATCACCTGCTTGGATGGTAAGGCTGATTTTTCCAGGTAAGTGTTTCTCTACTCCATCAGAAATCAAGACATTCTCTCCCGGTGCTCCCGAGTTCCCGCCTTGGGTGCCTGATGGACCTATAGTGCGACGTTCGCAAAGTAGTGCTACCCTGGCCGGGACAAGCAGCATTAGATCTCTACGAAGTCCATCTCCGCCCTGATACATGCCTGAGCCTCCTGAGCCTCTGCGTATCCCATAGTGCGTAACCCTGTAAGGGTAGGCGTGCTCAAGTGCCTCAACGGGAGTGTTGAGAGAATTGGACATATGGCAATGCACTCCGGAGAGACCAGGGCCAGTGGGTCCGGCTCCCATTCCTCCTCCAACAGTCTCGTAATAGGCGAAAGCCTCATTGTTACGGGGATCTATGCCACCAACCGAAGTATTATTCATAGTTCCCTGAGACATAGCCGGGATGTGATCGGGCAGTGCGAAGCTGAAGCCCTGTAGGAGTACGTCTGTGATGCGCTGACTTGTCTCCACATTGCCTGCTGCGACGGAGGCCGGAGGGTCAGCGTTGACAACTGATGATTCCGGAAGGATCAGCTTCACCGCTGACATTGAGCCCCCTCCAGCGGGTAATGGCTCTCCTAGCAGAGCTTCAATAATGCAGCGTACGACATAGCGAGTTGCAGATGAGGTGATTGCGGCAACTGCGTTTACACCTCCGGGTACCTGTGGCGAGGTTCCCTCAAAATCTACAGTCAGTCGTGAGCCCTCAACATTAAGTGAGACCCGGATAGGTATCGGTCCTGACCCGAAGCCATCATCCTCAATCCAGTCGTTCGCTTGATAGCACCCATCAGGCACAAGATTTAACCCCACCTCGACCAGACGATCTGCGTACTCAATGAGTTGTCCCATTGCTGCTGAGGTTTCCTCTACCCCTCTTCGCTGAGCGATCTCACAGAGCCTTTTGGATCCAGTGTGTAGTGCTGCAACCTGAGCGTCGAGGTCTCCAGCCCGTTCTACTGGAGTTCGCACGTTAGCTAACAAAGTTCTCCATAGGCCCGTATTTAGTTGCCCGGCCTCATAAAGATGAACTGGCGGAATCCTTATCCCTTCCTCAAAGATCTCCTGAGCTAATGGCATTGATCCGGGAGTGGATCCACCAACATCACTGTGGTGAGCCCTTGAAGCTACGTAACCGAGTAACTTTCCTCTCTCTTCGTATACTGGGGCTATCAACGTGATATCCGGAAGGTGTGTGCCACCACTAAATGGATCATTCAAACAGACTATGTCTCCCGGCGCGAGTTCCCCAATTTCAGCTAGGGCTGCCTCCACACTCATCGGCATGGCTCCGAGGTGAACTGGCATATGATCACCAAGTGAGACTGCCGCTCCCGAGAAATCAAAGAGAGCACATGAGTAGTCTCGGCGCTCTTTAATATTGGGTGAAAATGATGCTCGCTTGAGCGTCGCCCCCATTTCCTCACAGAGAGCGGTGAACAAATGCCGGAATATTTCCAAGGACACAGCCTTTGGAGCACTGGACTGAGTCACCGTAATTGCTCCATAAGCATCTCGCATCCCCACTACAAGCGTATCCAGGGCTCGGTTAGGTTACCTGGCTGAAGTATCAACTTAGTTCGGCAGAAACTTCTGTCGGCTTGTCTAATCCAAGAGTCAGAAACCATAAGCGGAGGCAGATTTGGGCAAAGAAAAGCTCCTAGAAAGAGCAAGGGATGAACTTTTTAGTCACATCAACCGTTGTGGTGTAATTAATGCGGTAGAGGGTGACCAGCGGCAATGGATGGACGAGACGATTGATTACATACGAGAGCGCTATCCGGACTTGAGTGAAGTAGATCTTTCGGGTCTCCACGAGATCGGCACTCGCTTTTGCCAACCTGCTATTTCACGTAAGGGCGAGAGTACTTTCAATACATTGGATGACGCAAGCGTGGCTTGACTCGTCATTTTTTTGTTTTTTAGGATAATAGGAGAGCGGGAGGCCCATAGGGTGCCCCGCTCTTTTCTTGCTAGGAAGTTGTGTTAACGAACTTTCTCTTGAATTAGATCAAATCTAGGTAGCGATCAGCGAGCTACAGGCCTATACTTTCGGCCGCTTATTCAAGGGTTTTACCAGGAGGCTCCATGAGCACCAGACGCGATTTCATTCGGACTTCTGCCGGTGTAGGAGTCGGGGCTGCTTTCGGAGCGCTCCCAAAGCCGCTAGAGGCTAAGGCTCCGAACATAATCAGCAGGCGTGTTACTCCGGTTTGTGTCGCCTCTGGTAATGGGCTTGGCGCGGTATCTCGGGCTATCGAAGAATTGGCGAACGGGGCTAGCACGATTGAAGCGGTGGTTAGAGGTGTCAACTTGGTGGAAGAAGACCCGAATGACTCGTCAGTTGGTTATGGGGGATTACCAAATGAGCAGGGTGTAGTGCAGCTTGACTCTTCCCTTATGCATGGCCCAACGCGTGGAGCAGGAGCTGTCGCTGCGCTGGAAGGGTTTAAGAGGCCATCATTAGTCGCACTCGACGTTATGCGCTATACGGACCACCACTTATTGGTCGGGGAAGGAGCACAACGATTCGCGGTATCTATGGGTCATCAACTCGAGGACCTATTAACCGAATCTTCTAGAGCGCGCTGGATCGAATGGCGAGCCCGGCTGAGCGACAGAGACGATTATCTATCGCCTGAAGAGTCAGGAGAACGTATAGGACCCTTCCGGGAACCCGAAGAGTTTGGAGATGGCCTACTCGATTCGCATGATGGTTACCGTCCACAGGGCACAATTAATTGTGATATTGTGGACTCGGATGGTGATCTGTCATCTGTCACAACCACATCTGGACTCTCGTATAAGATACCTGGGCGAGTGGGAGATTCTCCGATCATCGGAGCTGGACAATACTGTGATAACGACGTTGGCGCAGCAGGCTCGACAGGTCGTGGGGAAGCGGTAATAAAAACCTGCGGCAGCTATACGGTCGTAGAGATGATGAGGAGCGGGATGCATCCCACAGACGCGTGCCTAGAGGCGCTTCGCCGGATTGTTCATGTGACAGTTGAAGACCGTTTGCGCGACGAAAATGGCAGGCCGAATTTCAATGTAAATTACTATGCGGTAAACAAGAACGGTGATTGGGGTGGAGCTGCTATTTGGTCCGGAGCTCGTTTTGCAGTCAGCGTTAATGGGGACTCACGCCATGAGGATTCTGCATACTTGTTCGAGCGTGGGTAATTTCTTACGACCTTAATCAATCTAGACTGTTGATCCGAAGGGGGAGTGCGCGTTGGCTGAAGCGCTACAGATAGAAAAAGCAAAGCAACTCCTAAAGCAATATTATACCGGGCAAAGAATGGAGTCGCCTAATGGCGGTTTTCTTATCCTGCTGGGGGTTCGCCCACAGGAAAGTGGGCCAGCGGTTGGGGTATTCGAGTGTAGTGTGTCATCCCTTCGGTATGAGATCGTGATTCCCAAAGCAACTAGAACCGAACGGAAGAAGGTTAGGGACGTGCTCCAGCAAGGTGGGGACCCCGGTTGCCCGAGGCATGGTCCTGATTCTCGACTTGTGAGGGCAGGGAAAAACCTCGTCTGCAGTAGCTGTGGGGTAGCATACGCACGGGTTTAGCGTGCCAATCGAGTTCGTCTTAATGGGTTGCAAGGAGGCCTTTAAATGCCCGGACGGTTTCTTGGTTCGGAGGAATATGACGAACAGGCACACAAACTGTACAGCGATGGTGACTATGATGGAGCGCTCCAAGTACTCAAGGAAGGTCTTTCCCTATACCCGAACGCAATAGACCTGAATATTGGACTCGGGTACGCGAGGCTAGCTAGGGAGGAATACGCTTGGGCTAGAAGAGCTTTCGAGCGTGCATCAGCTTTGGATGATTCTAATAAAGATGCCCTAGTAGGTTTGGGTGAGACGCTTCTTCGTTTTGGAGAGCGTCAGGAAGCTCTTGCACTGTTTGAGCGAGTAGCAGTAGCTGGTTATGATCATGACACCGAACTTATGCTCACAATGGGTAGGGCACTCTATCGTGAAGCTCTCTATTCGGAGTGCAGGGATATTTTTGCCCAGGCATCAGCAGCTCGCCCCGATAGTGCAGACGCCGCTGCTTCATTGGGGTACGCACTTCACCAGCTAGGCGACCAGATAGGTTCAGGTCGTCAGATACGCCGTGCGCTTAGGCTTGATCCGGACTTACACGAAGCAAGAATTTATCTCGCTCACCTTCTCTACGATCGGGGTGACTGGGAGGGAGCGCTGAGAGAGTATGAGTGTGTTCCTCTTCGTGACCACTGGGATGCCTTAGCTGTTTGGCGCTTAATCGAGTTGAAGAGGGCGCTTTGGCACATTGAAGAGGGTGACTCTCGCCTGAGTCCATGGACAGAGCGCTTAACCCACATAGAAAATCTACCGGACTCCATAGACCATTTATTCGCTGAGATTCATTCAGTTGTGCATGGTGTGGAAAGGGTTGGGTCCCGCCCTGATCCGAGCCAGCTTGAACTCTTCACCTCGCCTCACTCATTGACCGAACAAGATATCAAGATTGTCAGATTAAGTGATGGAGCCCGACTACGGGGTAGCTGGTTGGAGATTGTCCAGCAAATGAGAGAACAAGCAGGGTTTCTTCATGAACCTCTTATCGGATTCATGCGTAGGATCGCTGAAAGGTGGCTCGAACAAAAAGGGGTCGAGATTCCTTTTTATGATCCCGAAGCTTTCTTGAAATCAGCAGCAGATGCGGGTTTCGTTCAGATTGAGTTTGAGGAATGACCTGTATTTCACAGTATATGTTGGTGGGCCGTTTTTCACTCACTGTATTTTTGGCTGCTTGGCTTGCGTCATGCTCTGGAGATCCGAGTTTTCATCCTGATAATGTCCTCCGCCTGGAATTAGGACTTGGGGATCGTGACCAGGTACATCGGATCGTCATTAGGGGTGGTGATAGAGAGCATGCTGAGCCATCGGAAACGGTGGTAGCTTCAGGAAGCTATGTCGAATTTGTAACTGGGGATTGGTTGGTACACGAGATCGTTTTTGAGTTGGACAGCCTGAGTATTGCTGCCCGAACTTTCTTGGAACGCACTGACCAGGTCGCTTCACCTCCATTAATTACGCAGGACAGTAGATACGTTGTTCATTTCTCTGATGGACCTCCAGGACGCTATCCGTTTTTGTTAGAGGGGAGCGGAGCACCCGGCCGTGGGGTGGTGGTGGTGGAAGCCGGACCTTAATCTCTCGATAGCTCTCAGGGATGTTCTATTCGGACTCCCTGACTCCACACTTCTCTCTGAGTGATCAGATGCCCAGAATCGCTGTTATTCCCGGAGATGGTATTGGTGTCGAAGTAATGCGAGAAGCACGTAAGGTGCTTGCTGCCCTGAATGATACAGAGTCACTCGACCTAGAACTTGTGGATTGGGATTTGGGTGCAGAGCGCTATCTGCGGGATGGAGTAGCCATCACTGAAGAGGAATTCAGCGCACTAGCTGATGATCATGATGCTGTCTTCCTAGGTGCATTAGGGGATCCGCGTGTACCAGGCATGGAGCATATCAAGGCTATTCTCCTCGGGTTACGCTTTAGGCTTGATCTATACGTGAACTTCCGTCCCTGTGTGTTGTCACTTGGCAGGCTTTCTCCTTTGGCGGGCATTCAGAAACCATTTCGTATAGACACATTTCGTGAAAACACTGAAGGGCTCTATACTGGCCTAGGTGGGAGCTTTAAGAAGGGGACTCCTGACGAAATTGCCATAGAGAAGGACCTCCATACCCGAAAAGGTGTGGAACGCATCATTCGAGCGGCATTTGAGTATGCGGAATTACGGGGGCGGGGGCGGGTGACGTTAGTTGATAAGGCAAATGTGCAACAGTTTGTTGGGGGACTCTGGCGCAAGGTTTTCGAAGAAGTAGGGGGGGATTATTCAAGAATCTCTCAAGATTCGATGTACGTTGATGCAATGGCCATGGATCTTGTACGCCGCCCTAATAATTACGAAGTGATTGTTACGTCCAACTTGTTTGGAGATATTATCAGTGATCTAGCTGCGGAGGTTACAGGAGGTTTAGGTCTTGCCCCGTCAGCAAATATCCATCCAGGTCAGTACGCACTTTTTGAGCCGGTTCATGGCTCGGCACCCGACATTGCAGGACAGGGTGTAGCCAACCCGATTGGAGCAATCCGTTGTGTATCTCTGATGCTTGAGTATTTCGATTATGAGCACCTGGGGGATTGTATAGAGGCGGGAGTGCTTGCTTCGATTGAGAACGGAATCACCACTCCCGATTTATTGGATGGCCAATCAAGCACGGAAGAGGTTGGCAGTTGGATCGCTTCATACATCGAGAGTGAATGTAGCTAGATGTTTAATTGAGGAGACAACCAGTTTTTTGACTCGATTCCAAGATGGGATGATTATCGGACACTGCTTACATCCTTGAATGGTCAGGAGGTCTTGAGGCTGTGTGCTGAGGATATCTAGCAAGTGAGTTCGATGAATCAATGAAGGCTCGGAGGGGCAACTCTTAGTCCGAGGATCATAAGCAAAGTAAAACCATTTTCTGAAGAGGCTCCATGGCAACTCAGGGATACGAACGCGAGGTTGTCGTACTTGCTGGAAAGCGCACAGGCTTTGGCACATTCGGCGGATCTCTGAAAGGATTTTCCGCTACTGATCTAGGGGTTTTCAGTAGTGCTGCTGCCATTGAAGCAGCTGGCATTAGTCCTGATCAAGTAGACCACACATTTTTTGGAAATGCACTCCAAACTTCTGCTGATGCTATTTACTTAGCACGGCATATTGCCCTCCGTGCTGGCATCCCTGATGAAAAACCTGCCCTGACGATCAATCGTCTGTGCGGATCAGGATTTGAAGCAGTGGTGCAGGGTGCCAAGGAGATCATCTTAGGTGAAGCTGAAGTAGCCCTGACAGGCGGAACTGAGTCGATGAGCCAGGCTCCGCATGTCGTACGAGGTGCTCGTTGGGGCGGCTTGAGGCTTGGGCCAGCAAGTGGGCAATTCGAAGATCTGCTATGGGGGGCGCTGACTGATACAAACTGTGGCCTCTCGATGGCACAGACCGCTGAAGAATTAGCAGAAAGATATGGTGTAATCCGGTCTGAGGTGGATGCAGTTGCTCTCCATTCACAGCAGCGGGCTAAGATGGCATGGGATCGTGGTCACTTTGACACTGAGGTTGCAGGTGTCATGCTTAGGACGAGAAAAGGCGAGAAGACCTACGTAGCTGATGAACACATACGTCCTGATACTACCATTGAAGGTCTCTCTGCTCTAAGGCCATACTTTAAGGATGATGGGCTGGTGACAGCAGGTAATGCGAGTGGTATGGGTGACGGCTCTGCAACTGCGGTCCTTGCGAGTGCTGAATGGGCGGAAGCGAACGGTATCGAACCCCTGGGTCGAATAATCTCGTGGGGTTTTGTTGGTGTGGAGCCCCAAGTGATGGGTATCGGTCCAGCACCTGCCTCAAGGCTAGCACTCGATAAAGCTGGATTATCCCTTGAGGATATGGATTTGGTAGAGATTAATGAGGCATTTGCGGCTCAGTATAAGTCAGTCGAGAAGGAATTAGGGCTTGATCCTGAAAAAACAAATGTCAACGGGGGTGCTATAGCGCTCACGCACCCGCTTGCAGCTTCAGGTGCCCGGATCACGATTCACCTCTTGCATGAGTTACGCCGTCGGGGTGGAAAATTCGGACTTGGTGCCGCGTGTATCGGAGGGGGGCAGGGTGCTGCCATTGTACTGGAGGCAAGTTGATTCATAGACCCTAGCTCACAATATGAGAGGGTTTAGGGGGTAGTCTGACAGAGAGCAAATAACGCTCTTGAGAATGAATCTTTAAAGAGAATGGAGGTAGGTCTTGGAGATCAGAAGAGTCGGTGTAGTGGGATGTGGTCTGATGGGAAGTGGAATCGCCGAAGTGGCTGCCAAGAGTGGGTTCGATGTAATCGTCTGTGAAGTTGATGATGAGGTGGTAGAAAATGGTAAGAGCCTGATCAGGAAATCTATGGACCGGGCAGTAGAAAAAGAGAAAATGACGCTTACAGAGCAGGAGGTCGCTTGGGGCCACCTCCACTTCACGGCTGAGGTGTCCGAGCTAGAAAATTCAGACATAGTAGTTGAGGCAATCATCGAAAATCTGGATGCTAAGGCAGAGCTCTTCCAGCAGCTAGACAGGCTTTGCCCTGACCATACAATTTTTGCATCAAATACCAGCTCTCTACCGGTTACTGATATTGCGGCAGCTACATCTAGAGCAGACCAGTTCATCGGCCTCCATTTCTTCAATCCTGTTCCGGTCATGAAGCTTGTAGAAGTTGTTAGGACAATCGCTACAAGTCAGGAGACCTTAGACCGTGCACTGCAGTTCTCGAGAGCTCTTAACAAAGTGCCGATTACGGCGAAGGATAATTCAGGTTTTGTAGTAAACCTTCTGCTGGTGCCCTATCTGCTGGATGCCATACGGCAACTTGAGCACGGAGTGGCGACTGTTGAGGATATTGATGCGGCTATGACCCTTGGGCTTGGATATCCAATGGGCCCATTTATACTGTGCGACTTTGTTGGGATAGATACGCTTTACCAGATCAGTGAGATCATGTTTGATGAGTACAGAGATCCGCGATATGCACCACCCCCACTACTAAAGCGAATTGTGACTATGGGGAGGTTTGGTCAGAAAAGCGGAAAGGGGTTTTATGACTGGTCTGGCGAGAAACCCACTGCCCTGAGCGTTTAAGCCGGTTCGCGCTTCTAGCGCTCACTAGAGAGAAGCTAGCGTTTGTTACGACGTTGTCGGCGACGTTCGCGACGAATTGCGGCTTCTCGTTTACGCTTTCTTTGTGCGCTGGGCTTTTCATAATACCGCCGCTTCCGTAACTCGGAATAGAGCCCAGATCTTTGAACTTTCCTCTTAAAGCGGCGAAGTGCCCGCTCGAGGCTTTCATTATCCTGTACGACTACTTCCAAGGAGATCACACCCCTTTGCTGTTAAACGGAAAAAGTAGAGTTCAAAAGTCTATAATCGGATCCCTAAAGCGGCAACGGGATCATAAGTATTATTCAGTTTAGGGTAGTCGTCCCTCCCGGTGTAATGTGTGCGTATAGAGCTGGTATACCTCAGGATGGGTAAGGAAGTCTTTCACCCAACTTTCAAAGTCTGGTAATGGCAATAATTGTTCGATGTAGTCCACAACCATCATGGCGAATTGGACTCGGTCTTTTGATAAGAAATCAATGCTTTCTCCCGCCAAGATCTCATCGACAGTATCCTCGAAATTGTCTGGGGTAATGAGGCTTATAAAGTGTGAAACCTGGTCTAGCCTGTATGAGCTATATAGAGATCGTAGTCGATCTAGCTCCACGTCGTTTGGGGGCACGGCCTCATCTTCAGCCCAACCTCCTGCGATGTCCTGAGAATTTTCCTGCAGCAATCTTCGGAATTGCCCACGGAGCTGCTGTCCAACAAGACCACGAGAACTTCCGGTGTTCAGCACTGAGTCTAGTAGCCCGGCCAGCAGAGGCTTCCCTAATCCTATTGCTTTCTCATGGATTTCCGCCTCTGAAGATTCGATGAAGATGTCAGCTGTCCGGATTTCATCCTCACTGAGTTCGCTATACCCAGGGCGGAAAGAGAAATACCCTCGCCACTCCCCTGCTTGAGTAACAAAAGTTACGAGAAAACAGGCCCAGGATTCACTGTCCTTCTGAATGAAGGCGACTGATCTTCTGCGTTCGCTGAGTGTCATTTTGATCGATCCATAGCGGCTGACCGAAGATGTTAAAGATAAAGTATCAGAGCAAGAAATATTGACCTGCTTTAAGCTATGAGAGTTAAATTATTTCTTGCGGACGATATCAAACGATTGTTATCGTTGGGACCGATACAAAAACCAAGTTTCAGCAAGAGGCTTGCTGTTACGAAGGGAATCTAACCCGGCCCGAAAGGCCGGGTTTCTTTTCCGATAAAACTACTGAGTGGTCAAATGGACTTGGCAACGCACATACAGGCACGCCCCGAGGCTATGGGGGATGTCCCGGGAATCTGTGAGCTACCTCTCACACGGGCTGTCGTGCAATACCGTGAACTACACGAAATGGATACACCAGGCGGTAGGATCGAAGACATTGGACTCGCGCTAGTTGTAGAAGGACACCAAGCCGGCTCCGCCGAGGTGCTTGATCTGGGCAGTGGGCGAATCAAGGTTCTCGATCTTAGCACTGAGTTGGTTGTATTGGATTGGGTATACGAACCCACCCTTGGATATGTCACAGAACTGATCAGAGAAACTGCGAAGACAAAACAGGATGAACCTCTTCGCAGTTATGCCTATAAACTCGGTTTAAGTGTTTTGGAAAGAGTTGGTTTTGGGCCACTTACACGGCCGACTCTTCTCCGGATCGGATATCGTGATATTTGCCGTGATTTTGATCTGCATGAAGGCACGTCAATTAGATTTGTTCTTGGGCCAGGCCGGATTTCGCGGGCATACCTGAATTATGATGCGTGTGCGCTGTCTTTTAAGACAGCCTTCACGGAGCCAGACGCTCCGCTAGAACATGCTTTGTTGGATGCTTTCAATTCGGCAGCTGAAGTCCGTCGTTTCGAAATGATTTCTGAGGCCGACTCTATCGAATACCAGGTTCGCTTGCCCTTACCAACAACTTTTGCGGAGACCCGTGCGAGTCTCGGGGTTATGAGGCGTGGTCTAGCTGCTCTTATGGCTCGCTTCGAGCCTGACCGTTATGAGTCTGTGGGTCACTTGATGGATACGTTTGGTCAGCGAGAAACTTTGGCTGGACTGGGCGTACGAGACTCTCAAGCTCGCTCTGTGGAGATTGGTCACCGGTTTTCATCAGCAAAAACTGTACATTAAAGAGCTAGAGATAAGACCTGCTGGCGTGCGGCCCAAGCTGCTCAGTCCATTTGTGAGACTTTATAAGGGTGCCCAGGCGATCTAACCACGCCTTTTATACTCACTCATGTTCCATCATAACGTGCTTGGTAGGCGGCCCTTGAGCACTCAAGAGCCTCTCCAAATGTGGAACAAAAAGCATTCTTTTGTTGAGCTTTATAAAAGTCCATTTTTTGCAAAAAATCGGTTTGTCATTTTACGCAATGTCAACTGGACCTCAGTGAGCAAACTCCGTGAGCCACTTAGACTTCCGAGAATTAAATCAACAAGAGTATAAGCTGCGATTTTTTCTAGGAACACTTGGTTTTTAAAAAAACAGTGAATTCCTAAATCGTTGTTACACAACGACTTAGGAATTAGTAGTTTTTTGTAGTTTAGGTAACAAAGGGGTTGCGCGTCCCTTCAAGTAACCTTAATGTGATTTGCGCTACTGAGGATGCCGGCACCCTCCCACCGTAGCCATCGCGTGCCCGATCCGCGATGTGCGGTACGGTATAAATCCGTGAAATTACACTACCACCTTGGGTGAGGTGCATCTATGTGGGAAACGTGTTCCGTTCAGTTAAAAGTGCGCTTGCCGCGAGATATCGCTGAGCAGGCAAAAGAAGCTCAGGAAACCGATCCAGAGTTTCTAAGTCGGGTGGTGCTGTACGGAATGACACGACGTTCGATTTACCGGCACTTGCGTGATCAAAACCAAGCCCAGGACAGCGAGCCTTTGCGAGAGAGACCGTAAGTAGTTCCGTAAGAGCGAGTGGGCCGGTACCTTTCTTTAAGAACGCATTTTGTAGGTAGAAATACTTTCATAGGCAGCAGTCTGGCAGTTCTTCATGTCCAACGGGAGGGTGGCCGTGGGCACAGTCGAGAGAGGCCCAGAAGAGCCACTGGAAGTTCTGCGTGCTAAGTATCTTGATTACTGCTCCGCCCAGGTTGCAGACCTTCTTCTCTATCTGACTCCAGATGAGATTTACCTCTTAGCTCAGAGGGCCTATCGTGAAGAACGTGAAGAAGGAGAGCTGTCGTATGTGGAGATGGTTCAAAGTGCAACTGATTGGTTATCACGTAAGGTTGCCCTCCCACCATTTGAGATCTGGCTAGAAGATTACCAGGCTCATCCAGAAAGCTATGCGGAGTACTTCATAGGCCTATGGCAGTCTGAGCCAGAATCAGCTTTGAGTGACTGACTAGTGCGCTCCTAATTACTAATCAAGTTCCAGAAACGTCACTGCTGAAGCGTATCTATGGAGATCTTCTCGATTCTTAGAAGGGAAGATCGTCATCGGTGTCCGTAACGGTTTTCCCAGAACTACCGCCTGTATCTCCCTGATTATCTGGCGGCGTTCTGTACTCGGTTCCTGTTTGTCCTGAAGAACCGAGCATAACCATCTCACTTACGCTGATACTGGTCCAGTATTTATCAGTGCCTTGATCGTCTGTCCACTTGTCGTACTTGATACGACCTTCAACGTATAGCTGAGAGCCCTTTTTTACCCACTGTTCAACAACATCAGCGAGTTTGTCCCAGAATTCGAGGTTGTGCCACTCTGGTACATCCGTCCATTCGTCACCGTTTTTCTGCCGGCGATTGGTGGCTAGGGAGACTTTAGCGATCCGAACCCCACTTGGGGTCGTGCGGATCTCAGGATCACCACCGACGTTTCCGATCAACATGACTTTGTTTACAGACCGGCTCATGAACTCTCCTGGGTAGGACGTCCGATCAAGACGAATAGAAATAGATATAAACGGAGAAGGGGCATACCCCCATACACCGCTGATGAGACCCAGAATAGTAAGGACTTTAAGTCCGTTTTTCCATCACTGGAGAGTTTGCTAGTTGGGCACACGATAGCACGAAAGAAAAAGTCCAATCAAGAGCGCTTTATATAGCTGT
>PBPC01000021.1 GCA_002724575.1 Gemmatimonadota bacterium
GTGGGATCTATGATATCAACACTGGGCTAAGTGTCTGGACAATTATTGTATTTGTGAGCCTCTTGCTCATCCTGCGCAAGTATGCGTGGGGGCCGATAGTAGATGCTGTTGACAATAGAGAGAAGGGAATCCAGACAGCTATTGATAGTGCCGCAGAACTCAATGCTGAGGCTGCAAAACTTTTGGAAGAGCACCGTGAGCAAATGGCGGATGCCCGCAGGAAAGCAGGCGAAATTCTCGCTGAAGCCAAGGTGGCTGGCGAGCGGGTTCGTAAAGAACTAGAAGAGAAAGCACGCGTGGAAGCACAGGGTATTGTCGAACGCGCGTTAGCAGAAATTGAACGTGAACGCGATGGGGCGCTAGAAACTCTGCGACGGGAATCAATTGATTTAGCTCTGGCTGCTGCCTCTCAATTGATGCAGGAGAGTTTTGATAAAGAGACAGACCGACAGTTGATAGAGCGGTATCTCAATGATTTGGGTGATGGGGGCGCACAGGCGTGAGAGATGAAACCGTCGCGAGGAACTACGCGGAGACCCTTTTCGAACTTGCAAGCCGCAACGAGGGCATTCAGGAATATGGTGAGGCTCTCCGAATGGTAGCAGGTCTCCTCGAAGATGACTCGCGGTTCCGGACCTTTGTGGAAACACCACGAATCGATGATGAAACGAAGAAGGACGTCATTCGAAAGGTTTTTCGTGATAAAGCACCAAAACAGGTGACAAACTTTGTTCTGATCACAATTGACAAGCGAAGGCAGACCCTCCTCAGAGAAATTTCTGAGGAGTACAGCTTGCTCTTGGACGACCATTTGGGTAGAGAGCACGTTGAAGTAATTGTAGCTCGACCGCTAGACGATACCACGGCAAGTGTAGTTTCTGAGCGGTTATCGAAGATGCTTGGCAGGCAGGCGATACCACATATCCGGGTCAAGCCGGAAATATTAGGCGGACTCGTAGTCCGCACAGGTGACATGATCTACGATGGCTCGGTGCGAAGGCGACTCGAGGGTTTGCGTCGCCGACTCCTCACTGTTCGCATTCCGTCTGAACAAGTCGGCGGAGCAGCAGGTTGAGGCCGAGCCCTACAAACTAGGATCCCATATAGATGGCCAATGATTCACAGCTTCGCGCAAGCGAAATTAAAGATGTCCTCCTCAAGGAAATTGATCGGTATGAAGAGGATCTTCAGGCGGAAGAAATCGGTGAGGTACTCGAGCTAAAAGATGGAATCGCCCGAATTTATGGGCTTACCAACGCGATGGCTTCAGAGATGCTCGAGATCACTTCCTCTGAAACGGGTGAAGCGATTACAGCTTTAGCACTCAATCTTGAAGAAGATAATATCGGTGCAGTGATCATGGGTGAGTGGATGAAGCTCCATGAAGGGGACCAAGTTCGCCGGACAGGAAAGGTGCTGAGCTTGGAGGTGGGGCACGGATACCTAGGCAGGGTCGTTGATCCACTTGGTGCACCACAAGACGGAAAGGGTCCAATAGACGGGATTGAGGAGAGTCGCCAAATCGACATTGTGGCGCCTGGAATCGTGAAGCGACAACCCGTAGGTGAGCCGTTACAAACTGGACTCAAGGCGATTGATTCGATGATCCCAATCGGTCGAGGACAACGCGAATTGATCATCGGAGACAGGGGAACGGGAAAGACTGCGATTGCGATCGATACAATCATTAACCAGAAAGACACGGGTGTCATCTGCATCTACTGTGCTGTTGGACAGCGAGCGGGCAAGGTGCGTAGCGTGGTGGAAACACTCCGTGAACATGGGGCGATGGATTACACAATCATTGTTACTTCCAATGCCTCAGATCCGGCGCCGATGCAGTACATCGCGCCGTACTCAGCTACTGCTCTCGCCGAACACTTCATGTGGCAAGGCAAGCATACGCTGGTTGTGTACGACGATCTCTCAAAGCAGGCTCAAGCGTATCGCCAGCTTTCTTTGATACTCAGGAGGCCTCCCGGGCGTGAAGCATACCCGGGGGATGTCTTCTATCTGCACTCACGGCTCTTGGAAAGAGCATCTAAACTCTCAGACGATCTCGGGGGAGGCTCGCTTACGGCGCTACCCATTATTGAAACGCAGTCAGGGGATGTGTCTGCTTATATCCCGACCAATGTGATCTCAATCACAGATGGACAGATTTTCCTCGTACCAGACTTATTTTATTCGGGGGTTCGTCCAGCTGTAGATGTGGGTATATCCGTATCTCGAGTTGGAGGTGCAGCACAGATCAAGGCCATGAAGAAAGTTGCAGGAAGGCTTCGACTGGACCTCGCACAGTACCGGGAGTTAGAGGCATTTGCGCAATTCGGTTCAGATCTTGATGCCACCACACAGCGGCAATTGGCCCGTGGTGCACGAACTGTAGAGATGATGAAGCAACCGCAGTATCAGCCGATGCCTGTTGCCAATCAGGTAGCGGTCATATACGCGGTAACTAATGGCTATTTGGATGAGGTAGATGTAGAGGATGTTCGAGTCTGGGAACGGGGTTTCCATGAACATCTCTCAACCATGCATCGTGAGGTTTTGGATGGAATTAGTGAGGTAGGTGAATTGACTGAGGACCTTGAGGCGAAGCTTGTGTCAGCTATTGAGGAGTACAATGAAGCTTTTCAAGCTGAACATGGGAGCCAGGTGCAAGCCACTGCGGCTGCATCGGCGTAAGGATAGAAGGCAGAGATAGGCATGGCTGGCGCCCGTGAGGTCAAGCGAAGAATTAAGTCGGTGGAGAATAATCGGCAGATTACGCGCACTATGGAGTTGGTAGCGACGTCGAAGCTTAAGCGTACTACAGACCGCGTACATGCAGCTCGCCCGTATGCAAATGCATTACAAGAAATTGTCGGTGGGCTCTACTCATCAGAGTTCTCTGAGAAGTATCCCATTCTTCGTCGCCCTGATCAGGTAAGGCGTGCAGCTATTCTCTTGCTTACGGCGAATAGAGGGCTCGCTGGAGCTTTCAATGCGAACCTTATCAAGCACGCAAGGAACCTGCTCGAAGACCTACGTGATAAGGGTATCGAGACAGAACTTCATGTAGCTGGGAAGAAAGGGATTGCCTACTTCCGCTTCCGGGGCGAAAAGATGCTTACTGAGCGGATAGACATCGGTGACTATCCATCAATTGAAGACGCGGAGTCAGTAGTCGGTCCGGTTCGGGACCGCTTTACGGACGGCGATGTCGACGCGGTGTATCTGATTAGTTCAGAGTTTCGCTCAGCAATGTCGACACCACCTCGGACTTTTGATCTTCTTCCCGTAAAGCCAGATGGTGAAGGATCCTCATCGGATGCGTACATCTTGTCACCGAGTGGCGACATGATTTTAGGGAGACTTCTCCCAGCATACATTCGGAACACCGTCTATACGGCTATGGTGGAGAACGCGGCCGCAGAGCAGGGAGCCCGTCGCACGGCAATGAAGAGTGCAACGGATAATGCAGATGATATGCTCGAATACCTAACGCGCACGTACAATCGGGCGCGGCAGGCACAAATCACCCAGGAGATCGCCGAGATTGTTGGCGGCGCTGCAAGCCTGGAATAGAGACTTTTCTCAGATATAGAGATATAGGGATACTATGGCAGACAACATTGGGAAGGTGGTGCAGGTCATCGGGCCGGTCCTAGATGTCGAGTTTGACCCGGAGCACCTACCAGAAATTTATAATGCGCTGAATTTGTCCACAGCAAACGAGGCAGGTCAGGAAATCTCTCTCGTAGCTGAGGTACAGCAGCATATTGGTCGTGGTCAGGTTCGTGCTGTTTCGATGTCCTCCACAGATGGTGTGACACGCGGGATGGAGATGACGGACACAGGCTCTTCGATCAGTGTCCCAGTCGGGGAACCTGCACTGGGCCGGATCTTGAATGTCCTCGGAGAGCCGGTTGATGAGATGGGTCCTGTTGGTGGGGAGGGGGCTGAACTAGAGCGGTGGCCGATCCATCGGCTTGCTCCGAAGTTCGATCAACTAGAGCCGAAAACCGAAATCTTTGAGACAGGCATCAAGGTCGTTGACCTGCTTGCACCATACGTGAAGGGAGGTAAAACAGGTCTCTTTGGGGGTGCAGGCGTCGGCAAGACTGTCATCATCATGGAGCTCATCAACAACATTGCAATGGAACATGGAGGGAGGTCCGTATTCTGCGGTGTAGGTGAGCGCACGCGAGAGGGCAATGATCTTTGGCTGGAAATGAAGGAGTCGGGTGTACTGGATTCCACCTCACTTGTCTACGGTCAGATGAATGAACCACCCGGAGCCCGGCTTCGTGTCGGACTCTCAGGACTAACAATGGCGGAATATTTTCGCGATGTAGAAGGTCAAGATGTTCTTCTTTTTATCGATAATATTTTCAGATTCACGCAGGCTGGATCAGAAGTATCTGCATTACTCGGACGCATGCCGTCAGCGGTAGGGTATCAGCCGACTCTTGGGACAGAGATGGGCGAGCTACAGGAGAGGATCACATCGACGGCACAGGGCTCGATCACATCTGTACAAGCGATCTACGTACCTGCTGACGATCTGACGGATCCTGCCCCAGCTGCTGCATTTACACACTTAGATGCGAAGACAGTTCTGTCTCGATCGATCGCGGAACAAGGTATCTATCCGGCGGTGGATCCACTCGACTCAACGTCGCGTATTATGGACCCTCAGTTCGTAGGAGAACGGCACTATAAGGTGGCATCCGATGTCCAGGCTATCCTCCAACGTTACAAGGATCTTCAGGATATTATTGCGATCCTAGGGATGGACGAACTGACTGAAGAAGACAAGATCATTGTGGGTCGTGCGAGACGTATCGCTCGCTTCCTGTCACAGCCATTCTTCGTAGCAGAAACCTTCACAAATATCCCGGGACAATATGTGAAGCTGGACGATACGATTGAGTCATTTGAGAGGATGGCAGACGGTGAGTTTGATGATCTTCCAGAGCAGGCGTTCTATATGCAGGGCGGTATTGAGAGTGTGGTTGCTGAAGGTGAGCGTCTCGCTGCGGAAGAGGGATAACTCGTGGGATTGGATGTAAGGGTCGTCTCCCCGGACAGGGTAGTATTCGAAGGAGAAGCATCTTCGGTTGTAGCACCGGCATGGGATGGGCGTCTCGGTATCTTATCGGGGCACGCTCCTTTGGTGACGCTGCTAGGCGCAGGTGAACTCAATCTCGATCGTCCGGGTGGGGGCAGTGACTCATTCCATGTGGCTGCGGGAGTACTCAAGGTAGAGAGCGATGTGGTTACAGTCCTGACAGAATATGCCGCAGATGTACCTCCTGAGGAGATCCCAGCTTCTGCAATAGTTTTTGCAGAAGACGTTGTGGAATGATCTGAGTTTCAGCTCTAGTGAAGGTCGACCTACACATCCATACGTCTGCCTCGGACGGAGCTTGGGATGCCGAAGCTGTCGTCCAAGGAGCTGCGTCTGGCGGTTTGGATGTGATTGCGATCGCTGACCATGACACGACTGCATCCTTCTCTGCAGCGGAAGTAGTTGGTTCCGAGGCTCGTGTCCAAGTAATTCCAGCCATCGAAGTTAGCTCAACGTATCATGGTCGGAGTATTCATATTCTTGGATATTTTGTCGACCCAGCATCTGAGGTGCTCCTGAGCCACAGGGTCCACGCAACGAAACAACGTGACACTCGCATGCGTGAGATGCTTAACAGGCTTAATGAGGCAGGCATCTTGGTTACCTACGAAGATGTTAATGCTGAGGCAGGGCCTGACAGAGGTGTATTAGGTAGGCCACACTTAGCTAAGGCACTTGTAAAAGCAGGTCATGCCGCGTCCGTACCGGAAGCATTTAATAGCCTTATCGGTGATGAATCTCAATTTTTTGTCCCGACAGATCTGCTGGAGGCTACAGAGGCTGTTCAGTTGGTAGTAGCATCGGGTGGAATCCCAGTTTGGGCCCACCCACCGAGGGATATCTTTGATGCACTACTTCCTGAATTGATCAGCTCAGGACTACAGGGGATCGAAGTATATCGGCCTTCTCACAGCCCAAAGGATGTGACGCGCCTTGAAGCTGTGTGCAGTAAAGAAGGGCTCCTGACCAGTGGGGGATCGGACTGGCATACCCCTGATTCTGGAAGATCTCTTGGGGACTTCTTCGTAGACGCAATTGAAATCGAAGATTTGCTCAGAATTGGTGGAATCTAGGTAATTTAGCCTGAACGCTGACTTCTCAGCGGGTCTCTAGCGAGGTACACATCGAATAGGTTGCTTGCATCGCGTCCGATGCGCTCATAATTGCACTGGCGACTGCTACCCCTGTCGCGCCCACCGCCAAGACTTCTGCAATCCGATTGTTCGTGATCCCACCGATCGCTATCACTGGGACATCAACAGCGTCTATGACACTTCTGAGTCCTGACATACCGATCACATCGCCGGCATCCGGTTTTGTCGATGTGGGATAAATGGTGCCACACCCGATATAATTTGCTCCTTCGACCACCGCCGAGTGAGCTAAATCAGGATTGTCTGCAGAAAATCCAATGATGAACTCATCCGGAACAATCCTACGTACGTCTTGAAGCGGAGGATCTTGCGGCCCTAGGTGTACACCGTCAGCCTCGATGGAGAGTGCTATATCTACCCGATCATTCACGAAAAGAAGTGCTTCGTGTGCTCGTGTGAGATCTCGCAATTGTTTTCCTGTTTTCAGGAGTTCATTAGCGGTGTCACCCTTATTTCGGAGTTGGATTGCTTTAGCACCGCCAAGCAATGCTGCTTCAACGATTTCAACGACTTTACGGGGTCTCGCTAGATGATGGTCGGTGATCACTATGAGGCGGAGCGCGCTCGTAAGATCTCTTCTCAGCAAGGTGTTGGAGTCGGGCTTAGTGACTAGGTTCAGGGTGCCCATTAGAACCTATCTGATCCCGCTCTCTCTGAGCTGCTAGTTTCGCCCGATTATGCTCCGCAAGGGTTCGCGTAAAGACATGGCTTCCGTCCGGGCGAGCGACAAAATACATGAAGTCCTCTTGAGCAGGATTAAGCGCTGCAGCCAGAGCCAGATCTCCTGGTGAGCAGATTGGGCCTGGTGGCAGACCGGGTTGGGAATAGGTGTTGTACGGATGGTCAGCTACCGAATCGATCGCGGCGTAAAGCAGACGGCTTCGTGGTCCCCCTAGGGCGAAAAGAACGGTAGGGTCGGCTTGGAGCAGCCACCCTTCGCGCAGTCGATTGTGGTACACAGAAGAAATCCTGGGCATTTCACTATTATGGCGAGCCTCTGCCTGGATGATCGAAGCCATTGTTACCAACTCGTTCTCAGTCATGTCGAGTTCCTCAAGTTGGACTCGGCGTGCTTCTGACCAAGTTGAGTGGTATCGGTCAGTCATTGCTTTGAGAACAGATTCTACTGACACGCCGGGAGCGAATCTGTAGGTATCAGGGAACAGATACCCTTCTGCATTTGGCCCAGGGATTTCTAAGCTTGCCAGCTGGTCTGAATTGTTAATGACTGAGAGCACGGAATCTTGTGTTACCCCAGTAACTTCAGATATTCGCGGTGCAATTTGGAGTAGCCGGAAACCCTCGGGTACTGTCATCGGGATGGTCATCACTTCACCCTTCGTCAGCCTCTCAAGGATGTCTCTCCAGCGACTTCCTTTCTGCAACTCATAACGCCCAGACTTGATACGTCGGTCATCCCCACGTATGCGGGCGTAGAGCTTGAATGGAGCTTGTGCTCCTAACAAGCCTCGGTTCACTAAGGTATCTGCTACCTCAGTGAGTGTTGCACCTGATGGAACAGTTACCTCCAACAGACTGTCGGGATCAGTTCCACAGGACATAAGACACACGAGGATTATACTACTCGTAGTCAATCTGGCTCGTGGAAGTTTCACTTTGTGTGTTTCCTCAGGTCGAGCCAATTCTGAAGAATTAACTGCGCTGCAGCTGCATCAATCCTTGCTTTGTTTTCCCTCTTGTTCTTGGGTAGGCCGATCGATCTTACTGTCCGTTCCGCACGTACAGATGTCATTCGTTCGTCTACGAAGGAAACCTGCAGGTTTGTGCGTTTAGATAGTTTTACTCCAAATGCACGAACCTCTTCAGACCATTCTGTTTCGTTGCCTTCAGGGTTAAGAGGAAGCCCGATCACCAAGTGCTTAGCACCCTTTTCAGTTGCGATAGACTCGATCTTAGATAACGGGGCCCTCTTACCTCGACGGCGTACCAGGGTATCGAGGGGTGTGGCAATTGTTTCAGTAGGATCACTAAGCGCGAGACCGATTCTCCTCAGCCCATAGTCGATACCGAGTACTCTCATCAGGCGGTGTTATCCTCTAAGTCGCATTAGGGTCAGCTTCTACTAGGAGTTGTCCAAATAGCTCGCGAACCGCCCGTTCAGCACCGAAAGCGAACTTACAGGCCGTATCTCCTCGTGCCCGACATTTCGTCTCGAGTACCGCTACAGGGCTTCCTGCTATTTCAGACAGGAGACCGGATATAAACCCTGTGCTGAAGCAGCAACTTGCATTTTGATCCACCTCAGCGGTCATTGCTTCCGCCCAATCGTTACTGGTCAGAAAACCTAATTTGGGGTGGTCCGAATTGACCACTAGCTTACCCCAACCTCGCCGTGAGAAGAAGTCGCAGAGATGAGCCCAGAATACAGCTTGCCTTGTTTCTAAGATTTCGCTATCCAACCCCTCTTTGAACATAGTAGAAGCCGAACTTCCCGCCCGATATCCGATCTTTTGGAGCAGTTTACTACTTGAGCGCTTGCCAGAAATGTTTCCCAGCTCGTTCCTAAGGGCGTTGAAAATACACGCCGGTACAGTAATCTCAGACGGTGTCATGACTGGTGGTCCCATCGGTTCTCCTATAGCCACTGGCCGAACGTACCTCCCATGGATTGGAAGTCGCTAGTAGGAGGCCTTAGATGGCCTTGTAGAGGCTTACCCCACGATCTATAGGGATTATGGTGCCAGCCAGAGATTAATCCGAAGAGAGCCTATGGTTTTCGGAGCCCTCGAAATCGCCGACTCGAACGATCGCATAACTCGGTGGGCTCAGTCCCAGGGAGGTAGTATTCGAGATAACGGTCCTCTTCAGCACACCAGCGAGAAGCCAGTTTCCCAGTACTTCGGTCGACAAGCACCGCATTAAGACCCGGCAATAAAGGCCAGCCACTCTCTATAGGGAGTAGTGGGCCGTGCGGTTCATAATCGGTGTTATCCTCATCACTCTGCCCACCCATGTAGACGCGTCTCATAAAGGAAGCCCATACGGGTGCTGCCAGCCCACCTCCAGTGGCCTGCCGTTTACCGGGACCTAGCGAAAAGATCGGGATGGGTGCGTCCATCCCAAACCAGACAGTAGCAAGAAGATTTGGAGTAAAACCTGCGAACCAAACATCGGTCCCATCATTCGTAGTACCTGTTTTACCTCCGGCTGGAACTTGATATGGAAGCCCGCCTCGAACGCGGATAGCATTGTAACCAGTGCCACGTATCACTACGTCCTCAAGCATTGAAACCATGATTCGTGACACCATGCTGTCCAGGACTTGAGTACGCTCCGGTTGTGGCTCCCAGATTATCACCCCCTCAGAGTCCTCCACTCGAAGAATAGGGAATGGTCGAACTTTGGTTCCAAGGTTGGGGAAGGTTGAGTATGCTTCGGCCATCTGTATTGGGATTACCTCTGCTGCACCGATGGTCGTAGAAGGGAACCGTTCGATCTCAGTCTGAATCCCCATACGTCGGGCAGTTTGAGCAACAGTTTCGATACCGACCTCCTCCCAGCCAACCTTGATCGCGATCATATTGGTGGAGGTATAGAGCCCTTCTCGCATAGTCATTGGGCCTTTGAACTCTCCGCCAAAATTAGCTGGTCGCCAGTCCTCACCACTGACCTGTGGGTAGACTACCGGTGCATCAACCACGACGTGTGAAGCAGGAATTCCACTAGCTATGGCTGCAGTATAAACAAAGGGCTTAAAGGAAGATCCGGCCTGGCGGTTAGCGAGTCGTGCACGATCAAACTTCGACTGCTCAAAATCTCGTCCACCTACCATTGCTTTTACGTGTCCGGTAACGGGATCTAATGCGACGAAAGCACCTTGCAAGTACGGTGTTGATCCGGAGAACGCTTGGACCGTATCAAAGTCAGAGTAGTAGGGGTGTTCGAAGTGAGTGCTATCAGCTTCGATTGCCCTCCAACCTTCCTCCATCGACACTTTTGCTGCTTGCTGCATCTCCACGTCAAGCGTTGTATAGACGCGAAGTCCACTCCGGTAAATCTCATCTCCGAAACGAGAATCGAGGATTTGTCTTACCCACTCCTCGAAATAGGGGGCGAGCGAAGTCACACTCCCGGTTGGCTCACTCTCAGGCAGTGGGAACTCCTTCCAGCGTTCAGCTTCGTCTCTCTCTAGGTGGCCTTCTGCAGCCATCCGTGTCAGTACTAGATCTCTACGTGCCTTTGCTCGGTCGGGGTAGCGAAATGGGTCGTAAACCCCAGGCCTATTAAGAATTGCTGCCAGCAGTGCTGCCTCCGCAATATTAATCTGGGCTATGTTTTTCCCAAGATAATTGTTTGCGGCATTCTGGAATCCGTAGCCGCGTCCCATATAGATCTCATTAAGATAGGCCTCGAGTATTTGGTCCTTTGTGTAGGCTCTTTCAAGGTCTAGCGCGACTCGAACTTCCTTCATTTTACGCACGTAGCGCCGTTGAAAACCAATTTCGTCGAAGAGATTTCTCGCCAACTGCTGAGTGATCGTGCTACCGCCGCCAAGATTACGGAAAGTCAAGACTCCGAAAGCCGCGCGAGCAATGCCAAATGGATCAAAGCCTGAATGTTGATAGAAGCGTTTGTCCTCGATCGCTGTTACAGCTTGAGGGATGTACTCGGGCAGTGCATGAAGTGAAATAGGAGTTCTGCGCTCATATCCGATCTCAGCAATTTGCCGACCATCATGGGCAAGGAGTTTGCTTGTTTGTTCATGTTCGAACGTTCGGATTCGTGCGATAGACGGGCACGTATCACCGGCGCAAATATTCTGCCAGGATCCCCGTACTGCGCCAAATGCACCGGCTAGAAGGAATGATCCGGCCAGCAGGTAGGTACGTGGCCTCCAAAGTGGCATGAGCCGTGATAGGCGTTTGTCTCCTGCCTTTGGTGTTTTCTTGGAATTTTCTTGAGCCGTCACTTATCGGTCCTAGGTGCAGACAGAACATCGTCAACACAGAATTGCAAGCTTGATGCCAGCATCCTCCACTCCCTCAAGCTAGCTCACCTCTAGGTAAGGACTCAAGAACAAATTACGAGTACAGGAGTCTTGACCTCAATTGTCAGGCGAGCGAAGCTCCTGGCCAGTTATGTCGGCACTAAGGTGCCGGGCTGAATCCTACCCAATATGACCATCAAGATTGATATCGGCGCTCCAGGAGAGAGCTATCCGGCACTCGTAGGTGCCGGACTCCTCGAGCAGCTTCCCCATATTCTTGATGAGTACGCACCGTCTTATCGGTATGCTGTGATTTCTGATGACCGAGTAGGTCCTCTGTACGCTAGAGCAGTTATGGAACGGTGCAGATCAAGCGGAAAGAAGGCTGAATTGTACTCATTCCCAGCCGGTGAAATCTCGAAAAGCAGGAAGAATTGGTCCAAGCTTACTGATGGTCTCCTAGACGCTGGGTATGGACGTGATACCTCCATCATAGCCGTGGGTGGAGGGGTGGCTGGAGATCTAGCGGGGTTCGTGGCGGCAACGTTCCTAAGAGGTGTACCCCTTGTACAGGTCCCAACGACCTACCTGGCGATGATTGATGCAGCGATTGGTGGGAAGGTCGGCGTGGACACTCGAGCCGGAAANAANCTCGTTGGAGCNTTCTACCCACCCAAGTGTGTGATCGCTGACCCTAATGTGCTGGCAACNCTTCCAGATGANCAACGTTCTGCCGGACTTGTNGAGGCNTTNAAGCACGGTGCNATCCTAGATGCTGAATATTACGANGANTTGCGATCGAACNTGGATCTGCTTCNGAGTGCCGATCCTGAGGCTGNGNAAGTTGCTGTTGCCANCTCTATTCGACTTAAGGGAGAGGTTGTGACACAGGATGAGCGAGAAGATGGGTACCGACAGATCCTAAATTTTGGACATACCCTAGGCCATGCTTTTGAGGCAGCATCTAGATATAGCCTTGGTCATGGTGCTGCAGTTGCCGCCGGTATGGTTATCGAAGCGGAGCTTGGTGAACGTCTCGAAGTTACAGAGAGTGGCACGAGTAAGGCCTTGTCTTCAGGACTGGAAGATCTTGGCCTTGGCCTCGAGACGCTTCCTGGACTCGATCCTGAGGTGGTCATGAGCTTTCTGAACTCAGATAAGAAAACACGGTTAGGTCGCCCTCATTATGTCTTACTTCGCCGTGTCGGGGAGGTTGAGGACGCGGGAGGATGGAGCCGGGAGGGTCCCGAATCCTTGGTCCGAGAGATTATCTACAGCCTTCTGGCCCCCAAAAGCCTTATATGAAGCGAATAACTGTTAGTTTGAAAACCACTAGATAGTCTATAGCGATCCGAGACTCTATTTGGTAGGGTGGATGGACAACGTTATTATCCTTTTGGCTTTCGCCGGTATCCCCTAGAGGTTAGGACTCAATCAAGGTCCTATACGGCGGTACTAGAGGTGGCTGCAGTCGAGTTGATCGACGAGTTGCCTGAGAAAGCCAGAAGCACTTGGATCGTTTCCGCGGATGGTTCGATCGCAATAGCTTAACAGATTCTGGACTCGTTTTGCGAGATTCTTGTAAGTAATAAGACTCCTGATCTCATTCGCTTCATTGCGATCTGCCGGATACGGATTCGGCCAAGACGCGATGGGTTGATTTCTCCCACTTTGTATAGTCGGCGAGTTGATTCATCGGACGGGAGCGCGGTACCCATGGTGGGTACTCCCGGAAGGCTTCCCTGACCCTGTTGGTGATCCAACGATGCGAATGGGGTGGGGAGGTCTCGCGGAAAGACAATTTAGTTTTGCGAGATAAAACTCAATGAGTACACCGTATACCAAAGCCCCTCATCAGGGGGGGTTGGGCCCAGCAGGCTCAGATTCTATCCATGCCGCACTGCTCATCGATTTCGACAATGTCACGATGGGTATGCGCAGCGATCTCTCCAAAGAGCTCAAGACCCTTCTCGATTCAGATGTAATCAAGGGTAAGGTGAGCGTCCAACGTGCTTACGCTGATTGGCGGCGGTATCCCCAATATATTGTGCCGCTATCAGAGGCCTCAGTTGATCTCATCTTTGCTCCCGCTTATGGGAGTAACAAGAAGAACGCAACTGACATTCGTATGGCAATTGATGCGCTCGAGTTGGTCTTTATTAGGCCAGAGATTGGAACCTATATCCTTCTCACAGGGGACTCAGACTTTTCCAGCTTAGTTCTTAAGCTCAAGGAGTATGGCAAGTACGTCATAGGTGTGGGGATTCGGGAGTCTAGTTCGGACATCCTGGTACAAAACTGTGATGAGTACTACTCCTACACGAGTTTGACTGGGCTGACCAAGACCACTGAATTAACCCAAGCCGCTCGTGATCCATGGATTCTTGTTAATGAAGCCCTGAAGAAGATGGTGTCACGAGGTGACGTCATGCGTTCGGATCGCCTCAAACAGGTCATGCAGGAACTCGACCCCCTCTTTAATGAGCGGGGAATGGGGTTCAGTAAGTTCAGTAAGTTCTTAGCCGAGGCATCCTCGAGAGGTTTGGTTGCGCTAAAGAAGCAGGAGAATGGCCAGTACGAGGTCAAACCTCCTTACCGTGGTCGGTCGAGTCAGGAAGAAGCGGGTGAGAAACGGCCCCCTGATCGTGGCCAGAGACAGAGAAGCCCCAAGCCCCGAAACTCTGCCAAAAGCCTTGATCAGCCTAGCTCGCAGGGTACTAGAAGCACGGATGATCCGCTGAAAGAAGCTTATCAACTCCTTGTTTCGGTCTTAGAGGACTTCCGTACTGAGGGGCGTGAACCAGTACGGGACTCCGACTTAAAACGAAAGATGCTCAAGAAGAACACTGACTTCGATGAGGCTGAGCTCGGCTTTCCGAAATTCTCACGCTTCCTTGTTCAAGCAACAGAGCATGGCGTCATTTCTACTGATCGGACTGAGCGTGGGAATTTTGAAGTATCTCTTCCAGACTCTCATTCAGAGAGTGAGGCAACTGATGACATCTCTCTTGATGCGACGGTTGTGGAACAAGAAACTACATCAGTCGTCGAAGTAATTCCTTCAAGTTCTCCGGACTCTGGCTTGCGTCTGGGTCCGCGTCGCGGGTCAACTCGCCGACGCGGGGGGGAAGACCTGCCGCAGCTGTTCGAAGGTCAGGCCGTTGGAGCATCTATACCTTCCGAGACCGACTCGGCAACCCTTTCTGGTGAAGATTTTAGTCCATCGAGTATCGGATTACCGACGGATCCCCAGGCAATCGTGCGGTATCTGGCACATCGGTACAAAGGGGTGGGGCAGAAGACAGCAGAGACCTTGGTCGAGCAGTTCGGACCGGCACTTTTCCAGACCCTTCGTGATGACCCAGAGAGTGTTAAGGCTGCCTTGCCCAGTAATCGAGGTGAGCAGGTGCTTGTAGCATGGAAAGCTGACTACGCTCGCCGGACTTCTGATGGCACGAAGGAAGCTGGAAACCGTGGCGGTCGTGGTCGCAGATAGTGACAACCTCTTATTTGATACTGTGAGTGAACGTGGGATTGGATTGTCAGATATGTTGTCCAGAGAGCAGCCATGGTGGGATGGGTCGCTCCCAGCCCAGGGTTTCCCTAGTGGATTCTTAAGCAAGCCTGTCGTCGAAACATCCTGTTAACTGTTAAGGGGGACTCCCTGAATGATTGATCCGAACTGGACTTCAGTTCTACCTCCTGTGCTTGCGATTGTGCTCGCGATTTGGACAAAGCAGGTCTACCTATCGTTGGCTGGAGGCTTATGGCTCGCATGGACAATGCTTTCAGCATGGAATCCTCTTTCGGGAATAGCTGCCTCGATCCAGGGAGCGGTTGATGTTTTAGGTAGTGATGCCCAAGTGATTCTGTTCACCCTCGTCATCGGAGCTCTGATTGCAACAGTTGAGGCGTCCGGTGGGGTGAGAGGCTTTGTGCGCTTCTTGGAAAGAAACAAGTGGGTCAACTCTGCTAAGAGATCTCAGTTACTCGCTTGGCTCACAGGGATGGTAATCTTCATCGAGTCGAATATCACAGTCTTGGTGGCTGGTTCGGTCGCACGTCCGCTGTTTGACCGGTATAAGAGTTCCCGTGAGAAGCTCGCGTACATTATCGATTCGACTTCTGCTCCAATCTGCATATTGATCCCAATGAATGCGTGGGGTGCCTACAACCTAGGTATCCTTGAGGGATTGGGCGTAGAGAATGCTTTGATGGTTTTCTTGAATTCAATCCTCCTGAACTTCTATGCGATTGCTGCAGTTCTGGTGGTCGTAGCTGTGATTGTATGGGGTATCGATATCGGACCTATGAGGAAGGCAGAAGAGCGTACGCTCCGTGGTGAACTTCTTTGGCCAGACTCCACGCCGATGATCGATGAAGAAATACTATCTCCGATCCCCCTCGAGAAGGTCGAGCCGCATGCGTTCAATATGATAGTTCCTATAGCCGGTATGGTTCTATTTATGCCGCTGGGATTGTATATCACTGGGGGAGGGGACCTTTCGGCCGGATCCGGATCGACAAGTGTCCTATGGTCAGTTTTGTTCGCGCTGGGCCTCTCTTGGATCATGCTTCTTGTTCAGGGCGCATTTAGCACAGAAGAACTTGTGAAGATCGGACTCAAGGGTGCCGGAGGGCTTATGCCACTTGCCCTCATTCTTCTGTTGGCACTCGCCTTAGGAGATGTTGTCGATATGCTGGGGACGGGTGTATATGTCGCACAAGTCACGGCGGGTACCATGCCTAACTACATCTATTTACCTCTCATCTTTTTGGTTTCAGGAGGTATAGCGTTTTCGACTGGAACAAGTTGGGGCACATTTGCGATCATGTTGCCGATCGCAGTACCAGCGGCGGCGACTCTTGGCCTTCCACTCGCACCTTTTGTGGCTGCTACGCTTTCTGGGGGTGTTTTTGGAGATCACTGCTCTCCGATTAGTGACACTACGATCATCTCATCGATGGCAGCTGCCACCGATCACATAGATCACGTTCGGACGCAATTACCCTACGCGCTGATAGGTGGAGCGATCGCAACGCTGTGTTTCGGGCTACTCGGGACAACACTTTAGTAGATGCTTAACAACGGAGGAATAGATTCATTGAATGTTATCGTTTGTATCAAAAGAGTTCCTGATACTGAAGCCCATATACGGATTGATGAGACTGGCACGGATATCGACAATCGTGGCGTCAAATACATCATCAGCCCTTACGACGAGTTCGCAATCGAAGCTGGATTGCGTGTAAAGGAGAAAATGGAGGGCGGTGAAGTTAGCCTGCTCACAGTTGCTACGAGTGAGGCACAGGAGACGCTTCGTAATGGCTTAGCTATGGGTGCTGATAAGGCAACACTCCTCAGGGCTGATTCATACATGGATGGTCTAGGAACCGCCAAGGCCCTCGCTGCTGAGCTTAGAGATTCAGATGCCCAACTGATTTTATTTGGAGTTAAGGCTGCAGGAAGTGACCAACAACAGGTCGGACCGATGGTCGCAACGCTACTTGGTATTCCGTGTGTAACAGAGGTTTCTTCGTTCGAGTTTGGAGAGGGAGTTGTTACATGCCAAAGGGAGATTGAAGGGGGTATAGAGGTCGTCGAAGCTGATTTGCCTGCGGTGCTAACGATTACCAAGGGTGAATATGAACCGCGCTATGCATCCTTAAAGGGAATCATGGCCGCCAAGCGAAAGCCGCTGGAAGAGCGGGAAGCCGAAGTGAGTCAGCCGGGTCTTCATATTGAACGGCTCAGTGAGCCTACCACTCGCGAATCCGGTTGCGTTCTACAGGATAGTCCTGATGCAGTGGATGAACTTGTGCGGCTGCTCAGGGAAGAGGCAAATGCTCTTTAACGCTTTTTCGAATAAATACTAAACCCATAAGTAGGAGATACTTGATATGGCAGACGTCCTCGCTTTCGTAGAACAGCGAGAAGGGCAAATAGGTGGCGGAGCCCGTGAAGTTGTCAGTGTGGCGGCTCAGTTAGCTAGTGAAATTGGTAGCTCAGCTAGTGCCTTGGTTCTGGGTGGTCCGGGTTTGGCGTCTGCGGCCGAAGGACTCTCCACCGCTGGTGCGACAGCGGTGGCAGTTGCGGAGCATGAAGCGCTATCCGAGTACAACCCAGAAGCCTATTTGCCAATAGTTATAAATCATCTTAGAAGTGGAAATTTTAGAGCCTTGATTTTCTCGGCAAGCAGTCTCGGAAAGGATTTGGCCCCGAGGGTGGCTGCGGAACTTGATGTCCCGCTAGGGTCAGATGTTACCGGGATGGAAGTCCAAGATGGAGTACCTCTGTTTACTAGACCTGTATACTCAGGGAAGGCATTTGCCAGGTTTTCCATCGATGCGGACCCAGCGATAGTCACCATTCGACCAAATGTGTTTCCTGTGAGTGATTACAACTCCGGGATCGAAGTATCCAAGTTCATCCCTGACGTAGACCCTGAGGCATGGTGTGCGCGTGTAATTGAGCGGAAAGGCGTGACGGAAGGTGCGATTGATGTCTCTGAAGCTGCGGTGGTTGTCTCAGGGGGGCGTGGACTGAAGGATCCTGAAAACTGGGGGGTGCTTGAGGAACTGAGGGATGCGATTGGTCCAGACACAGCACTTGGCGCATCTAGAGCGGTCGTAGATGCAGGATGGAGACCACATTCGGAACAAGTTGGCCAGACTGGGAAAACGGTCGCCCCAAAGCTGTATATCGCAGTTGGAATTTCTGGAGCCGTTCAACACTTAGCCGGTATGCGCACTTCTCAGACGATCGTAGCAGTAAACCGAGACCCAGATGCTCCGATCTTCAGTATGGCAGATTATGGGATTGTCGGGGATCTCTTTGAGGTAATCCCTCGCATGACTGAGACGATCAAGGCACTGAAGTCCGAAGATTAACAGAGAGAGCTGCTATTTCGTAGCGAAATCACTCTTAGCGTAGCTCTCTGCACCCGGTGTATCAGCTAACAGTATCACATCTACGCTACCACCCTCAGCGATTTCGGTTTGGTTCTCTGATATCACGGCGAGCCCGTCAGCATCTGCTAGAGTGCTCACAAGACCGGAACCCTGTGGTCCTGTGATATAAGCTTTAGGGGGCACTGTGGATGAGTCCAGCCGAACACGCAGGAAATGGCTGAGTTCACCGGGCCCCTTGAGGGGTTCAGCGGCCTCACAACGAAGGCTCCGTCGGAAGATATTTTTATGCCCACCCATTGCCAGCAAGAATGGACGAACAAACAGTTCGAAGGTAACAAATGCGGACGTGGGATTTCCTGGGAGGCTGAAGACCGCTTGATAGCTATCTCCGCGGGGAAGCCGTCCGAACCCGAAGGGGCTTCCAGGTCGTATACGGACTCGCCAGAAGTCCTGCTCAAATCCGAATTCCTCTAAGATCGTTTTAACTAGATCCGCCTCTCCCATCGAAGCACCACCGATAGTGATAAGGACATCGGCGTCAGCGCCTTTAGATATTCGTTCCCGGAGCTTTTCCGGATCGTCTGAAGCGATCCCTAACAAAAGAGGAATCGCAGAAGCACCTGCGACAGCAGCAGCGAGCATTGGACCATTCGACTCTGGTATTCCCTCTCCCCGCTGAACATCCTCATATCTCTCTGGTGTGCGAAGTTCGTCGCCAGTTGGAAGTATGCCGACAGAAGGCTGCTTCACCACCGGAACGTTTTCCATGCCGAGCGCTGCCAGCAACCCTACTGTCGTTGAAGTGACCGTGGTACCGGCTGCTAGGACTTGGTCCCCCAGCTTCATATCCTGCCCGGCAGGTCGAATGTTCCTTCCTTTGTCACGGTTACTGAGGACACTCACTATTCCCGGTGTCTGTTCAGAGTCAGTGTCTTCAACTCGGATAACCGAATCAGCTCCTGGTGGTATTGGAGCACCAGTCATTATCCGTATCGCTTCTCCTTCTCCTACACTCGAACCGGGCAGGTCTCCTGCATGAAGCACGCCTGTCACCGACAATCCAACAGGGGTTGAAGTTCCAGCATTTGAAATCTCCTCTCCCCGAACTGCATACCCGTCCATAGCACTGTTATCCCAAGGAGGAAGTGTCGCACGGGCCACTAGGTCTTGAGATAGGGAGCGACCGAGACAATGCTGGACTGGTAATTCTTCAGATAAAAGTGGTTGAGTTGAGGAGAGGATTACTTCTAGAGCTTGATTTAGGGTCAGCCAGTCTGCTGAGCGAACTTCGAAACGAGTCTCCTGTTTCTTCACCGGACAGGTACTACCAGCGGAAGAGTGCTGTAATAGAGAAACTGAGTCCTTGTACCCATTCTGCTTTCTCTACTCCCTCAAACCCACGCGCTGAATCACTGAACCCAGGGGGTGTGCCTAGCCTAGATAGAGAAAAGAGCCCGTCCCCACGAAGTGCCAATTGATCACTCAAATACCAGTGAGTGCTTAGACCAAGTGAGCCGACAAAGGTCTTACCCAATTCGAAGCGATCAGCGGCATCGAGGGTTTCTTCAACTGGGTCCTGTTCAGCTGTGTCAAACGCGATTCCACCACCCAAGATCAAGGAGGGGCTTAGGCCGTGCCAGGCACGGTGGCCCGTTAAGCTGAAGCGGAGGTTAGCATCAACTTTCGCCAGCATGATGTCTGCAGAGCCGATCACCCGATCTCCCTCATCTCGGCCTGGACTCACGATGTCGCGTTCCCCTTGAACGACTCCGACAACTCCTTCCAGTGATACTGGACCACTCACGTGCACACCATATCGACCTCCAATGAGGAGACCGCCTTTGGGTCCGTACCCGAAACGTCCGGTTGAAAATGTTACTTGGCCAGCGAACGGGCCTGATTCCTGTGCCCGCTCTAAGAATCGGTATACTGAGGGTACTGTCTGAGCTTCCCCCTCGCCCTTGATGAGCAAGGGAAATATCAGATGAGCCAAGATGAGCGCGCGGAGAAATATGGGCATGGAGGGGCTTTTCTCCTCTCCCGCGGTTGAATTGATTAACAACTGACTAAAACGCTTGAACGCTCTTGTAACACCGCCAAACTGTGATCGTTTCAGCTTCGACATCCAACTTAGCATAGAGTGCCTACAGGTGGTTAGGCTTCATCGTTCTGAAATTCACTCTCAGGCGAGTGAGATAGCCTCGCTAACGTGAGGCCTGCCAAGATCACTGTTGCTCCTATTAGCTGGAGGCCGGTGGGGACCTCTCCGAGCCAAATCCAAGCAGTAATGAGTGCGGCTACGGGTACCAAGTTCGAGTACACTGCTGTTTTGTTATTGCCGATACGCTCAACCGCTCGATACCACAGAAGGTAGGCGAGCCCAATCCCTAGCAAGCCGGCGTACGTAACACCTATCCATGCTTCTGGGGTTATTGCCCTTAAGTCAGTCCTGATTAAGCCTGGAAGGCCCATTAAGAAAATGATTGGTGTGGCAACCCATAAAGTCCACGCAGTTACGCGGAGTGCCCCATAGCGGGTGACTGGCTTTCGCCCCCCAACTGTGTACATCGCCCACAGCACTGAGGCGATCAAGATGAGTAAATCTCCACGCATAGTTGAGCTACCAAGAGTTACGGCATCACGGCTACCCATGATCACCATAAATATTCCTATCAAGGTGCCTGCCACACCGATCATGGCCCAACCTCCAGGACGTTCATGTCCAGCCACGCTTGAGAGGAAGAGTGTCCAAACTGGAGTCGTAGCCAGCAGTAGGCTCGCATTTCCGGCAAAAGTCGAGTCGACACCAAAAATGAAGCAGAGTTGGTACACAACATTACCCAAGAAACCAAGGGTGATGATACGACGTAAATCTTCTGGGTCTGGCTTTGATACACCATCGAGCCGGCGGACTAGGATCCATAGAGCAATGGCCGCCATAGGAAAGCGGAGCGCATTGAGTGCTAAGGGATCGAGCTCAAGTAAAAGGACTTTGAGGACTGAAAAATTGACCCCCCAGATCAAAACGATCAAAAGAAGTCCTAGGTCAGTCGTGATATCCCTTTTAGGGATCTCCATCTAGATACCTCGGTCCCAATAGGGGCCGTTGTGGGAGGTGAACCGGAGCCACTAGTTTGGGTCGTGGCGCAGAAAAGTACTTGTAAGAAATCCAGTGTCCACATTTACGATCTTTTTCCGGGATACCGAGGCCAATTCAATAGCCATTATGAGACAGTTTGCAGATAACCAAGGGAACCAGTGGACAGCCAGCGTGAGCAGGGCAGATGGACCGGACTACAAGGGTCGATATGTAATGGTACTCGAGAATGACTCGGGCCAAAGCGTCGCTTTAGAAGATATCCGCTGGAACACTGAGAAGACTGCTTACAGGACCCTACAAACCATGTCAGACGTTGAACTTCGGAGACGCCTCCGATCCGCTGCAGGTCGGAGTGCTGCACAGGAATCTGCTAGCACCTGACTCTGAGATCGTATGTACTACAAGAGTGCACCTGATTAGCTGCCGCCACCTCGCTGTGGGATCGTCAGCCACTGTCCTGCTACAATCCGGTTCGGCTCGATCCTTGGGTTAGCTCGCAGCATCTCATTTAGTGTAAGGCCGTAGCGATAGGCAATTGCAGAGAGATTGTCACCTGAGACTATCTGATACCGTTGGGGACTCTGACCCGATGGTACTGTTTTCTTGTCGATTTCCTCAACTCTGGCATTAGGTCCACGTTCGGGACTGCGCACGAATTCAGCCAATCGTGCTCCCACGAGGTTCTCTACACGCTTTGCGCGGGTAGTAGAGGGTGTTCCATTCAACAGGATTGAGAATGCTAGCCTTTCTTCGTCACGTGAACGGACGATACCGCTAAGTGCTGAGACTCCTTCGATGGTCCCAGTTTTCGCACGTAGATTACCAGCTGCAGCAGTTTGGTACATTCTTCTAAGCTCACGGCGAGTACCAGCCTGTGGCAGAGAAGCCCAGTAATGATCCCATGTTTCCGTTTCTGCCATGCGTTGTAGAAGGCTGACGAAAGTACCGGCGCTTGTCCGGTTCCCAGCTGCAAGACCAGATCCGTCAAGTTGAACCACTCCTTCCATTGGTACACCGATTTCAGTCAATGCTGCTGAGACAGCTCGAGCACCAGCTTCGGGGCTTCCCAACCCCTCTTGTGTGCGACCCATAGTCCGGAATACAAGTTCAGCGAAGAGGTTGTTACTCCTCTTGTTTATCACAGAGATGTATTCGCTGAGCGGAGCCGAAGTGTGTTTTGCTAGTATGCGGACTCGGGATCGTTCATGATGAGTTGGAGAGGTGATCGTGGTTAGTACAGATTCTTGTGGCGACCTCACTACCCGGATATCACCTAGAATACGAATCCCCCGTTCTAATAGTACGTTACGGAACACAGAAGCGGTGAAGTGTGGGGGAGATGAAACAGTCATTTGGCGCCAAGCATCTCTGGCTCCAAGGGCGATGCCTCCTTCGATCCGAATAGGGTTCGAAGGGTATTCGCGCAAGATTGCCAAATGAGGTCTAGTTCCTCTGGGAGATGTGATGGCTAGGTTACGCACATCCAGGCCTGCATTCTCCGGTATGGTATGTACCTCCGGCCTAGATCCTGCACGTCCTGAAGAGGCTACACGGAAGGACACCACATTTTCGTTGAACGAGAGTGCTGAAACAGGCGCTGCGAAATGATCGTTCAGGTCCGTGGGGTCCCATGAGTAAGGGCGAAGGGGCCCCGGAAGGTGTGAAGCGTCAGCCACTAGATCACCCCTTACGGTCTTGATACCGGAGTCTTCAAGCTGATCCGCAAGCAGTTCAAGAACATACTCTCTTTCTTGAAACAACAGATCAGAGATTCCAGGGTCACCAGTACCGTATAGCACAAGATCACCTTGAAGGACATCATTGGCGATGTNGGAATCAGAGAGCAAATATGTTTGGAATCGAAAGTCAGGTCCGAGAATNCTTAGAGCTGCNGCTGTGGTAAGCAACTTCACGTTTGATGCTGGACTCAGAGCAGAATNCGGCGACTTCGAAAAGAGCGTATCACTCTGGTCAAGTGAGACGANTAGTACCCCCCACCTGGCATCCTTCCAGCTGTAGACATCCAGCATCTCTGAAAGGTCTGCCTGCAACTCGGTTATTTCCTGTGCTTCGGTCGGCTGACTTTTTAGGACTACGAGCGCAAGCGACAATCCCAGGAAGAATCTCAGCGCCGTCGACTTCACGCCGTGACCAGGGGGCTCATAGTAGTTTGTGGATCAGGCGCGGATAGGGCCGGGTCCACCTTCGGGGACGCAGGTCGTACAGTATCCGGTCAACTCCAAACTGTACCCGGTAACCTGAAAATCTGCAGCCTTCCCACTAAGGGATTGGATTTCCGGGCCGGCAACCTCTCCGGGGATATCTGTTATGCACTCGCACGCTAGGCAGCGAGAATGATAATGAGGGTCCATTCGTCCATCATAACGAGCTGAGCCATCAGTGTAGTTGAGCTTGACCGCAAGACCACAGCCGACAAGAGTTTCGAGACTCTTATACACTGTCGCGAGAGAAATCGCATCCAGATCAGTGCGGACAGCTAAGAATACTTCATCTGCTGTAGGATGAATATCCGTGCTAGCGAGGTAGCGATATACGGCGGCCCGTTGTTCGGTAAACCGCTGTCCATTGGACTTCAGGGCACGGCGTAATTGCAGGTCGGTATTCTCATGAATCATAGGAATACTTTATCGGTCCTAATGAAATGATGTCAACTACGCAATGCGCGATTTGATTGGTTTCACAAATATGAGGTTTATGGGTTGCCTCGCTCCCATAAGCAACAAGGGTTGCTGATGAGGGCGGTCTAGGCAGATTCTTTTCCAGTAAAGCTCTGGAATTGTCCCACATGCCGCAGAAGAAGGATCTCTGATGAGTAAAGACGCCGGTACGCTTGATGCCCTTCTAACTGAAGACCGCCGCTTTTCTCCGAGTGAGGATTTTCGGACTCGTGCTGTGGTTAGTGATGCGGATATCTATGAACGAGCAAATAAGGACTGTGAATCCTACTGGGTGGAGTGGGCAGAGCAGCTAGACTGGTTTAGACGCTGGGATTCTGTCCTAGAGTGGCAACCTCCCCATGCAAAATGGTTCGTGGGTGGGAAGCTTAACGTTGCTTACAACTGTTTAGACCGTCATCTAAACAGCTCTCGCTCTGATCAAGCCGCTCTTATCTGGGAGGGAGAACCAGGAGACACGAGAACTTACACATATGCTCAGTTATATGATGCGGTTTGTCGTTTTTCAAATGCGCTGAAAAATCTGGGTGTAACTCGTGGGGATCGCGTCACCATTTATTTACCTATGATCCCGGAGGCAGCGATTGCTATGCTCGCCTGCGTTAGGATCGGAGCGATCCATTCCGTGGTATTCGGGGGCTTTAGCCCAGAATCACTGGCTGACCGGAATAATGATGCTCAAGCTAAAGTGCTTATCACCGCAGATGGTGGCTGGCGAAGAGGTGGCATTGTTCCTCTCAAATCTAATGCAGATGAAGCTCTCCTAAGCTCACCTACGGTAGAGAACGTTGTTGTAGTTCAGCGAGGTGGTGAATTAAGCGAAAAGGTTGATGCAGAAATGCTGGAGGGCAGGGATCACTGGTACCATGACCTCATGGCCGAAAGTTCGGCTGATTGTCCAGCTGAGGAAATGGATGCCGAAGACGTGTTATTTATTCTTTATACGTCGGGTACGACAGGCAAACCGAAGGGAGTAGTTCATACCACGGGAGGCTACCTGACACAGGTGGCTGCTACCACCAAGGCTGTGTTCGATTTACAAGATGATGACGTCTACTGGTGCACAGCAGACGTGGGGTGGATTACTGGACACAGTTACATCGTTTATGGACCGCTCGCCAACGGGGCCAGGGTCTTCATGTATGAGGGCGCTCCAGACACGCCTGATCGAGGACGCTTTTGGGAGCTTTGTGAGAAATATGCGGTCACTGTTTTCTACACGGCGCCAACAGCGATCCGTGCGTTTATGCGCTGGGGGGATGATTGGCCGGCAGGGCATGACCTGTCTAAGCTCCGCCTACTAGGGACAGTTGGTGAACCCATAAATCCAGAAGCATGGGTTTGGTATCATGAGAAGATCGGTGGAAGCTCATGCCCTATTGTCGACACATGGTGGCAAACAGAGACAGGGGCGATCATGATCACACCGCTGCCGGGGGTCACTGAAACAAAGCCAGGAACCGCGACTTCTCCGTTCCCTGGCATTGAGGCGACGATCTTGAACGAAGCAGGAGAGGTGGCAAGCGCCGGGTATCTTGCGATCACTTCTCCTTGGCCGTCTATGCTTCGCACCATATGGGGTGATGACCAACGCTTTCGAGAGACCTACTGGTCTAAGTGGGATGGGATCTATTTCCCGGGTGATGGCGCAAAGAGAGATGAAGACGGCTATTTCTGGATTCTTGGACGAGTAGATGACGTTCTAAATGTAGCCGGTCATCGAATTGGTACGATGGAAGTTGAGAGTGCCCTCGTCGATCATCCAGCCGTTGCGGAAGCTGCTGTAGTTGGTAAAAGCCATGAGATCAAAGGTCAGTCGATCGCAGCGTTCGTGACCTTGAAGGAGGGGGAGTCAGGTACCGATGAGCTACTGTCTGAAGTTCGCGAACATGTCGGGCATAAAATCGGCGCGATTGCCAAACCTGAGATCGTGATTTTCACAGCGGACCTGCCGAAGACACGTTCAGGGAAAATAATGCGACGTCTACTGCGAGATATTGCAGAGGGACAGACCGTGGGAGATACGACGACTTTGGCGGACCCGAGTGTGGTTGCGCGTCTACAAGCGATGTACGAAGAGGAAGAATAAGCTGGAGACGCCTGATCTCTGATCTTTATGTGAGACCAGGTATTTATTGAGAGGTGCTAAATCTCGTCTGCTAGTGCATCAAGGGTGGGCGGAGCAGGTTGAGAAGAATCCTGATCAGGCTTCTTTTTGACTTTCTTAGCTGGAATTCCGGCATACACACAGTGCGGCTCAGTACTCTTTGTAAGTATTGCACCAGCGCCGACCATAGAATCATCAGCCACATGCACACCAGCTAGAATTGTCGCGTGATAGGTGATTCGCGCCCCTCGTCCGATAACGGTTTTGGGCGTCTCTACGATGCGGCCATCAGCGATATCGTGCGTATGAGAGTAAACGTTTGCAAAATCTGAAACTGACGAACCATCTCCTATCTCAATACCACCCCGATCATCGAGAAGCACATGTCGGTGGATTACCACGTTGTCCCCAACGTCTAAATTGTAGCCAAACGACAATCGCACATGGGGGAATGCCTTGAAGTTTGCGCCACAGCGACCAAAGATATGACCGGCAAGGATTCGTCTGAAGCGGATGCCGAGCTCCACATTTTCTCCTAGGTAACTGCGGTCGAACATTTCCCAGAGCCATAGGAGTGGCTTGCGTGGTGTATAGCGTTCTAGGTCGATGTCCTGATAGTACTCCGGCTCGAGTGTAACATTTTCTGGATTCATCTGAGCCAATGCGACAGGGAGGAAATGCGTATCGTCGTTTTGAATCTGTGCATCACTTAGATGCGGAAAATAGATGTTGGTTAGAATACGCTGGCAGAGTTCATTTCGGTCACATTGTTCTGAGTCCAGTTCCTCTGATAACCAAGCCAGCCACTCAGAATAGACAGCTGATGTTTCGCTGGGGATTCCTACTGAACGCAGGGGCAAGAAAGGCATCAACGAATCTAGTCTAGATTAAGGTTATAGGTTCAACAGTATTTTGAATTATTGAACCGAAAATGGAAATATAAGCAGATCTATAAGGTGGCAGTATCAGGTGTATAGAAGTTTGCCCATCGACCTCAGTAATATGTTCCATACAGAATGAACTAGACTTGCAGGACTATCCGATGAGCCCGTTGACGCTCCGAAGCCCTGCAGATATCCTCTCCTATGGTAACAATCATGTTTTCTGTAGTGGGTTCGCGCCCGCCTTATGACGCTCTTATCTCAGGGCTTCAAGGGGCGGGCGCGTCTTATTGGGAGGGGTCGATAAGGGATGTCTGATGCCGCACCGCTGCGGGGCCAAATTGTGAAAGAGGCCCTCACATTTGACGATGTTCTCTTGATTCCTGGACATTCGTTAATCCACCCGAAAGATACAGATGTGTCTTCGCGTTTGACACGTGAAATCTCTATTGAGATCCCGTTGCTCTCAGCAGCAATGGATACAGTTACCGAGTCGAAATTGGCCATCCAAATGGCGCGTGAGGGAGGCGTCGGGATTATTCACAAAAACCTCTCGCCCGAGGCTCAAGCAGAGGAAGTAGATCGTGTTAAGCGTTCTGAGAGTGGAATGATCCTAAACCCGATTACCCTCACAAGAGATCGCAGCCTGAAAGATGCTCATGACCTGATGGCGAAGTTTTCAATCAGTGGAGTTCCCATTGTCGAAGATAATGGCCGACTGGTTGGGATTATCACTAACCGAGATCTGCAGTTTGAGCTTGATCTCAGTAAGTCTATAGAGCAGGTCATGACTTCTGACAACCTCATTACTGTTCCCGTAGGGACTACGCTTGACGAGGCGGAAACGATTCTCCATAAGCACCGCATCGAGAAGCTTCCGGTTCTAGATCAAGATGGAATACTACAGGGACTAATTACTGTTAAGGATATCTTCAAGCGGCGCCAATATCCGAATGCCTGCAAAGACGAGCATGGACGCCTTAGGGTAGGCGCTGCAGTTGGAGCATCAAAGGTCGATATTGAACGTGCAGCTTTATTAGTGGAAGCTGGAGCAGACTTGATTGTGGTCGATACTGCTCACGGCCATTCCGAGGGTGTTCTCGAAGCGCTTGAGCGGGTGCGAGAACGATTTCCAGATACCCAATTAGTAGGTGGAAATGTCGGAACCTTAGAAGGGGCTCGGGCTTTGGTCGAGCGGGGAGTTGATGCCGTTAAAGTGGGTGTTGGTCCGGGTTCCATCTGCACTACCCGAGTGGTGACTGGTGTTGGTGTCCCACAACTGACTGCGATCATGGATGCAGTCGATGGTGGGGATGGGTCAGTACCGATCATTGCAGATGGGGGAATCCGTTACTCAGGTGACATCGTAAAGGCTCTTGCGGCTGGAGCAGAGTCGGTAATGATGGGCTCAATGTTCGCTGGCACGGACGAAGCTCCAGGTGAGAGCTTTCTGCTAGAGGGTCGGCGATTCAAAACCGTAAGGGGCATGGGCTCCTTATCAGCGATGGAAGAGGGTTCGGCCGACCGTTACTTCCAGGAAAATCAGGGGAGCCAGAGCAAGCTGGTTCCTGAGGGTATTGAGGCCAGAGTGCCGTATAAGGGCCCTATTTCGGACACGCTTTACCAGCTTGTTGGCGGTCTCAGGAGCGGGATGGGCTACTGCGGTGCTGCTTCTCTTGATGAACTTCGCTCTAGAGGTCAGTTTAGCCGGGTTACACCAGGAAGCCTCAGAGAGTCGCATCCTCATGATGTTACTATCACTAGGGAAGCCCCGAACTATAACATGTAGATGGATTGGCTACCGCCTAAATCCCTTTAGTTCCTAGCTTTTTCCCGGTAAAACGCCAGATGCTCTGACAGGCATTCTGCAAAAGAACCAACTACTCCAACACGTGAGCCTAAAGACATGATACGTAATCCCTTACTCGCCATTGCTCTTGCTGCTTTTCTCGGTTGCGCGCCTCCGGAAGGTGAGGCCCAACTCACAATGGCTCAGGCCCAAGCAGCAGTTGATGCCGCAGAGATTGAGGCTCGGGCGAATGGCTGGAACCTGACGATCTTCGTTGCCGATGCTGAGGGAGCCCCGTTGTACCTGAGAAGAATGGACGGAGCTTCCCCGAGGACGACTGACATAGTCATGAGAAAAGTCCACGTGGTCATAACGACCGGCGGAACGTCGGGAGCCTACGGGGAAGCACTCGCTGCTGGAACAGTCGACAGTATTCCCGGGGGCATACACTATGAAGGCGGACTGCCAATATTTGTGGATGGTGAATTTGTAGGTGCTATGGCTGCCAGCGGTGCGCGGGGTTCGGAGGATGCTCAAGCAGTGCGCGCGGGACTAGCTGCAATCGGAGCAACCTCTGAATCTGGGATGTAAAGTGATTGTAAATAAAGGACTTAAAAATTTCTATCCGAACTATCGCATGTAGAGCATGCGGCGAATCCGACTGACAGCTCTACTACTGCTCGTAGCATGTGATAACCCCATGACTACTCCAGTAGCCATGTCGATCTCTATGTCGCCTGCCGAACTGAGTTTTACTGCGATAGGTCAGACAGCTTCACTTGTTGCCACCGTGAAAGACCATAATGGGGCACCAATGTCGGCCATGATTGAGTGGATGACAACGGATGAGTCTGTAGCCTCAATCTCCTCAGAAGGACCCGTAAGCTCTATCACGGTAACGTCTGTAGGAACGGGAACAGCAACGATTGTGGCCAGTTCACATCCTGTCGCAGTATCAGCAGCTGTGACGGTTGTTCAAGATTCAGGGGCTACCGTAGTACCCTAGAGTCCAATGAACTACAGCAGTAGATATTGGAGAAGCCCAACGCCCCCCGATCGATTCGACCGGGAGGCGTTGGGCCCGCGTGATGAGGCTACCGGTAAATGCTGGTCGCCCCCCTTACGTCATGGATGGCCAGTCACTAGTTGATGTTGTCATGCACGACGTGGCTTTGGAACAGCATGCGGTCACCGCAGTTCGTCACGGGCGCATCCTCAGGGGTCCCTCCGGACCTACCTATTTGCAATAAACTTCAAAATTTCTTGCGTAGTTTGCAGCCAATTCTGAAAAACGCAATCCACTCTCATAAGATTCATTTGCCTCTGCCTCATACCCTTCATTTCTGAGCCTGTCTCCTTCCCCAAGATTCTCGCTGACCACATACAGGAAGATAGCTGAGGCACCACTTATGTTCTGGCAGTCTTCTTCTGCCCAAATGCGTTCAACTGTCCGTTGTTGGGCACCTGCTTCGGCGCCGAACAAGTTCGCTAGAAACGCACCACCAATAAGAAAACCAAGTCCGAAGATGACACTTCGTATGTTACGCATCCTTACCTCCTCTCTAGTGAGTCGACAATTTTGCAGATTTTTTTTGAGAGCTGGAACTCCAAGGCAATCTGAAACTAAAAAATCCCCTGAGCAAAAAAGTGTTGTGTAGCTAAGTGTGGCTGGGTGCTATGGAGTATAGATCCACCCTCAATGTGTGCTGACTTGCAGCAGTATGCCCCTACTTCCCCTTCGGCAGATAGGGGATAGTCCCGGCCGCGTCTGAGTCGTCGATGACGTGAAAGTTGCTCACGCTGCCAGCCTGACGAGCTGTGCCGAATTCGGCGTACGCCGGGTCGCTCGCGAACGCTTCAATCGCCTCCATCGAGGGAAAGGCCAGAAGCGCGATGATCGAGGCAGTAGAAGGCTCTCCCTCCACTGTGGTGATGTTCCCACTTCGGGAGAGGTATTTGCCTCCATGCTTGTGCACGATCTCGTGAACGTGCTCCGCATACCCAGGCACCCACGCGTCGTCAGTCACTTCGATGTTGGCGATCAAGTACATGGTCATGGTCAAGATTCCTTTTCGTGAGGGGTGAGCAGAATAGATATACATCTGATAGCAGAGGCCAACCAAACGTATAGCACCTTGGAAATGCTGACGTAGCACTCCTACGGTTACGACATAGGGTACAACCCTGATTGAAATAACCGTTCGTGGGGTGAATCACCCTGTCAAGATTGCGTGTCCATTCAGGAGCGTATCAAGGGCTGATCAGGGCATACCCAATGAGCCTCAAGCGTTAGTTGTTTGCTCTCCGACGCACTGTCGGTGCCGCACCACCAACCTCACTGTAGATGATCGGGATCAGGTCCTGTTCGGTCCACGACTCGGACCCACGCCACCGCACGTCGTACGGGGCCGTGGGCCCGGCTTCCAACACCTCCTCGAGCCGCAGGCCCTCGGCGACCATCTGTCGGATCGTGTCCCGAATGTCCGTGAGCATGTCCAGCACCTGGACGAGTCCGTCCCGATCCGTGAAGCCGAAACCGTGGCCGGGAATCACTTTTGTGTTGGGGCCCGCCAGGTCCACAGCGATTTGCATCGCCTTGATCATGCCGGCAACCGTGCCGCCGTTATACACGTCAACGATCGGGTACATATTGGTCCGGAAGACGTCGCCCATGTGGAGAACATCCGAATCGACGAAGTAGATAAAACTGTCCCCGTCGGTGTGCGCAGGCGGGACGTGGAAGACCTGCACCTCCTCACTGTTCATCCTAAAGATAGCCCTCTTGTCGAACGTAATGACGGGCCGGGCGCTCTCAGGCGGCTGCGGCATGAAGCGCCCACCCCCGCGGGGGATGCGGAGCTCGCGCAGCATCCGCTGGTGAACGTTCTCCTGCGCAATGATTGTCACACCCATGCCCGCCATCAGTTGGTTCCCGCCGATATGATCCACGTGCACGTGCGTATTGACCACGAAGCGGATCGGTTCGTCGGTGATCTGCCGCACCCCCTGGACCACGCTCTCACTAAGGCTCGGCACCTGGTTGTCGACCACCAGGACTCCATCGGGCCCAGGCAGCACCCCCACATTCCCGCCGGCCGTGGCCGTCTGAAGCATGTAGACGTTGCCTTGAACGGGGATGACGTCGAGGCGAAGCTGAGTTTGTGCGGCGAGGGAGGTAGCGGTGAAGACAAATGCTAGGGCCGCGTGTAGGAGAGCCTGCGGCGTGGGTATGCGTGCGTCTACTCGCTTCATGGATACCTCCGGTGCAGTGTCACTAAGCTGCTGATAGAACGCTCTTAAGTATTTGATCAACGTTCTCTGGTTTCGATGACGGGTCTACCACTTCGCCCGGTCCCAGGATGAATCCTGTTCCACCAGATTGCTGTATCGCGTCCATGACTTCACGATCAACATCAGCTGTCGAACCTGTGACCAATGGACCACCTGCGCTGGGTGTAATCCCACCGATCAGGCACTTGTCCGTGCGCATTCGCATCTCTGCAATGGATGGGCCGTAGTCTTGATCATGCCAGTTGAAAGCTTCTACTGGGTAGTCGAGAACTCCGTCGAAGTTTATGTCATGTGCATGCAGGTGGTAGATATTGAACCAAGTCCTGCCCTTCAGTGGTTCGAGCATCTGTAAGTCGTACGGTTTGGAAAACTCGTTGTAGAGATCCGGTGTTAGAAGGTCGACACCCGCCCATTGATTGGCGAAAAAGACCCCGTCAGCCCCACCAGAGATAACCCTTTCGACGAAGCTTCGGCTAGTTTCGGTAATAGCTTCGAGGGCGGCATGTACTTGTCTTGGTGAGTCCTGTATGTACTGCACCAGCTTGCCGGGTCCTGCAATTTTTGATGCTGATGTCAGTGGTGAAAATACCGTCTGCACAAATGGCACGTCACCGTTAAGCATTTCGAGGGCGATACGCTGAGCTTCAAGTACAATTAGATATTCACCAGCGTCACTTCGAACCGGCGTGATCTTAAGCCAGTCGTCTGGCTTTTGAATCGGGCTTTCCGCGAGAATTGGTGTATTCGATCCCCCTCGGACATTTAGTTGGACACCCCAATCCACGACGGAATACAAGCCGTATGGAGAGAACTTGACGAAGTCCAGATCAAGCCTCTGCTGAAGGCGAACTGCTAATTCTGCAAGCCGTCTAGGCGAACGATCTTGGTTAGCCCAGTGCCACCAAAAGCTCAGCGGGGTACGGTCAGTTGGGAGGTTCGCCAAGGCTGCCTCAATCCGAGCGCGGTGGCTCATTTCCGCACTGTATGCTAGGGGTGGGAGGGCGGCACTAGCGATTGCCAGTCCGGCGGTGCTAAGAAAATTCCTTCGCGAAATATTATTCAATTAGTTATCACCCAGATCTTCGAGGTGCTCTGTGGGATTGGTTCGCCGTGTCTGATCGCTATATCAGAGCGAGAGCGAGTACAAGGGTTCTCTTCATGTCCAAGAATGCCCCTGACCTTAGAATATCCGCAACTTATGCAGGAGCACCACTGAAAGGAGTGGGGTGGACAGCATGCCTTTCTGGTACCAGGACCACGGGGTATAGTTAGGTGTCATCAATTATTACGAGGAAATTATGTCTGATATGAAGGGAATAGCTAGTAGTTTTTTTGAAGCCTGCGAAATCGGTAAAGGTTGGGATGGCTGTAAAGAATACTGTTTAGAGGACGCATCTTTTTCTTCACATGCAGAGCCCTTAATGGAGGTAACCACTATCCAAGCTTATGCTGATTGGATGCAAGGAGTTTGCGGGCTTATGCCGGATTGTGATTATGAAATTAAATCGCTTACAGTCGATGAAGAGAATAAGCATGTCTCGTTTTTTGCTCTATTTTCAGGCACACACACAGGTGAGGGTGGGCCACCGCCTACAGGCCTAAAAGGGACAGTTGACTATGTCTATGCGTTGGAATTTTCTGGAGACAAAATCAAGCATTTAACGAAAGTCTGGAATCCTCATCACTTCTTTAAACAAATAGGATGGGAGTAAGGTTTGGGTAGAAGTTGATCCCAAATGTTCTGCTAGCGTATAAACAAGAGAGGTAAGCATGAGTTGTGATTGCCCACAGAAATGTGACTGCTGTAAGTGTGACAGCTGTTCATGTACCTGCTGTTGTTGTGAGTGCTCGGATTGCGACTGCTGTTAACCATTTTTGCAGTTTTTGTCGTAGTCGCAGGTATGGCCCTTTTTCCTGACTGCCAAGATTTACAACCCTGCGATAGTCCCATCCTCATACTCTTTTGTTCCAATAGCTTCCATCTATGAAACCTAGATCGAAGCCCCGAACTGTACTCATGGGGTACCTACTTCTTGGGGCATTCGCAGGGTGCGCTGATGGCTCTTCTCCGCTGCGTCCTCCTGCTCCTGTGGAGGCTCCAAGTCTGCTATCCGAGAACTCAGAACTAGAGGCACTGCCCCTAAGACGCCCCCTAATCCCTCCAAGCCTGGAAGATCTTCCTGTCGATGATCTTTTGGCTACGCCCATGCTCCGTGATTCCAGTTTTATGGAAGAGGTGCAAGAGTGGGTGGATTATTGGACCACATCTGCATCAAGCTGGTTTCCCGACTACCTGCGGCGCATGACGTGGTTTGAGGGGACTGTGGATTCTACACTGGCTTCGCATGGTCTTCCGCCATCTCTTCGGTATCTGCCGGTGATTGAGAGCGGATATAGCCCTGTTGCTGTTAGCCGAGCGAACGCGGTTGGTCTTTGGCAGTTTATGGCCCCGACTGCGAAGGACATGGGGATGGAGGTGACAGCACTAGTGGATGAGAGACGCGATCCACTCAAATCAACCGAGGCAGCATCGGTGTATTTAGGACAACTCTATGAGGAGTTCGATTCCTGGTTCCTTGCCTTAGCGGCATACAATTCAGGACCCGGCCGTGTGAGACGATTGCTTGTCCGGCGCGCACCTCTTGAACCACGTACTGACGGTCTCTACTGGGAACTACGTAGTTATCTGCCTAGGGAAACAAGGGAATTTCTTCCTAAGCTCTTCGGGGCCATAGTCGTTGCCGGGAACCCGACTTCCCATGGGTATACTGTTCCAGCACAAGATCCTTTCAGTTTTGACTGGGTGTCAGTTCCAGATGCGACCACCCTTGATGTGATAGCGAAAGCCTCAGAAAGTGCTGATACAGAAATCTCTCGACTCAACCCCCAGTATGTGAGAGGAATGACTCCTCCTCTGAGGGAGGTTTCGGTGAGGGTCCCTAAAGGGAAGGGGGAGGTGTTCTCAAGAAACTATGCTTTGATCCCTGTCGATGAGCGAGTCAGTTTCGTGGAACACGCTGTGGCTTCCGGAGAAACACTCAGCCATATAGCTGTTCTCTATCGTGTTTCTGTGTCGGACTTGAGAGCTGCAAATCCCAGTGTAAGACCTCGTTATCTAAGGATCGGTGCGATGATCACAGTTCCGGTCTCGGCAGGCTTAAAACGGGACTCTAAGCCCGGTAGTTAAGTCTACCCAATACTGGCCCAGCTTCCTGAACGGCCGCCCTTCTTAGATAAGAGGCGAATGCCCTCGATACGCATACCGCGGTCTATAGATTTAGCCATATCGTAAACAGTTAGCAGAGCGATGCTAACCGCGGTTAGTGCCTCCATCTCAACTCCTGTCTGGCCTGTAACGGTTGCTTCAGCTTGTGCAACGATTCCTGGAAGATCCGGATCTGCTTCAAGCCTCATGGTTATGTTCGTACTGTTTAGCTGATGACATAGTGGAATAAGGTCATGGGTCTTCTTGCCACCCATGATCCCAGCAAGTTCAGCGACCTGCACGACACTGCCTTTTTCTAAGCTACCGGTCATAATGCGCTCTAGCGTATCCGAAGAAGTGATAATTCTTCCGGTCGCAACCGCGTGTCTTGCAGTTTGTTCCTTCTCTGAGACATCAACCATTCGAGGTCGGCCCTCGTTGTCGATGTGTGTTAGTCCTTCTGAATCCTTCATAACACTCCGAGCCTATACTAAGTAGCGATAAGCCGACGTCTGAGATTTCTGACGAGGCCGTTAACGATGAGTTGGGGATTGACGTTGCCCCGCGCAAGCTCTCGCGCTTGTTCGACTTCGGTCAAGGCCAGAACAATATCGGGCCCACGAATCGATGTTCTAGCTATTAGCTCTTGTAGGTACGAGTGCTTATCAAAGTTGAACACCCGATCTCCTGCACCAGAGACGATCGCACCCAAATCTCGAAGCCATTCTTCGATAAATGCACATAGCGGAATCAAAGCTCGAGCTCCCGCTGATGGATAACTCAGGGATAGCTCATAGCCTTGTCCTGGATCTTGAACTACGGCTACTTCAATCAATGCGAGTGCTTGGCGCCTCAAAGATTCTAAGGGCCCTTCTTCCTCACCATCAGGCAGAAATCCGAGTGCTCTACCGATTGACCCCCGCGAAAGTTTGCAGGCCCATTTGGTTATTTCCCGGTCGGCGTCTGTGTGTTCGTTGAGGAAATTATCAATCGAATCGGTACTTAGAGGAGCAACATGCAGTGCGACAGTTCGTGAAAGAATTGTTGGCAGGAGTCTTCCAGGTTCACTAGAGGTAAGGATGAAACGCGATGTCCCTGGCGGTTCTTCTAATAGCTTAAGGAGAGCGTTGGCAGCTTCAGGACTCGCCTCTTGAGGAACGAGTAGCTCCGCATTTCCGATAATAAAGACCTGGCCCGCTGCCATATTCGGACGAAGATGCGCTTGTCGTCGAATGGTCCGGGTAATGCCGAAATATAGCCCTCTGACATCAGCGGTGTGACTCGCATAAAGTGGCTTTGCCCTAAGATCCTCAAGTCCCTGCATACGAGCATCCTCGAGGGCAGAGACCAAACGATCGCCAGCTACCCCTTTCGGACGTGCAAGAGGAAAGTACCAGTGAACATCAGGATGCTCGAGTTTCACAGCCATCCGGCAAGCTCCGCACTTCTCGCAGGGACCTTCGGCTGCTGGTCTCTCACAGGTCGTGAGTTGCGCTATCCATAAAGCAACTCTTTGCTTTCCTACACCGCGCGGTCCGTGGAGCAGAAGTGAAGAGGGAAGGGATGTTCGCCCATGAGCCCGAGCCATGGAAGAAAGAAGGTCTTCGTGTCCAACGACGGGGTGCAGGCTCATCCGCCGGCTCTGGGCTTGAGCCACTCTAGTGGGTCTTGCGCTTCTGGCACTCCTCCATCGATGGGAGCACGAACTTGGAACTCAATGTGCGGTCCTTGTGCAGTGTCTGCACCTCCCACTGTCCCAATCACATGACCCACATCGATACTGCGGCCTTCAGCGACTCTGATTTCTTCGAGATATAGGTAAAGGGAGTAGAATCCGTCTCCATGACTCAGTACGACACTTGGCCCGTATCCCTCAAATGGTCCCGCTAGAACGATAAGCCCATTCCTAGCAGCACGTACTGGGCTTCCAGGCAACCCGGCGATCCCTACACCATTCCAATTCAGCACTAGTCCATTGGGACGGTGTTCTTGCCCGAACCGATAAATGAGATCACCATCTAGTGGCCACTCAAGACTCCCCGCATCTCCAATTGACATGGAGAGTTCTGAGCTTGTGGGTAGTTCCAGTTCTCGGCGTCGATCTTCTAGACTTGCAACTGCGTCATCTGTGCCGACTTCGCCTGACTCCGGGCGATTATCTGTAATCTCAGGTGAAGGAGTTTCAAGCTCTGAGGATCCAATCATCGTGCAGGAAGTACTTGTGAGTGCAATTACGGCGACTAGGAAGTTCATTCTGTGATTCAGCGACACAATATGACTGCCATGTTGACTGAATGCCCAAAGTACGGATCCGCTCTGTAGACCTTTGTAAGCTTGATCGAGAGCTGATTTAGAGAAAGAAGCATTCGAACTACAAGAGTTTGAAGAGAAAAATCAGTCATGCAAAGAACTTTTGCTGAAACGATTCTGTGTAAGCCGGATGGCCAGTCTCACAGCTTCCACCATTGAGGTGGCATCCGCCGAGCGAGTTCCTGCGATATCAAAAGCAGTCCCGTGATCAGGTGATGTTCTCACAAAGGGAAGACCGAGCGTTACGTTAACCCCACTTCCGAAAGCAGCAGTTTTAAACGCAGCCATACCGACATCGTGATATGGTGCAACAACGGCATCAAAGTTCCCGGTGAGGGCGCGGTGGAACACAGTGTCCGCTGGGAAGGGTCCGACAACATTGGTGCCCATCTCCGTGGCCCGCTTGATCGCGGGACTGAAGATGATGGCTTCTTCATCTCCGAAGAGGCCATCATCTGACGCGTGAGGATTAAGCCCACAGATCGCGATTTTTGGGGCAGCGATACCCCAATCGCTCCGCAAGGCTTCGGAGAGGAGTACGATCTGTTCCAGAAGTAACTCTTCACTAAGGAGGTTTATGGCTTCCCGAAGAGGATGATGTGTTGTCGCCAGCAATACTCTGAGGGGGCTAGCCTGGTCAGTCATTTCTGCTGCCATCAGCATTCCTACTGGGTTAGAACCAGTGAGCTTCTGGAGCATCTCAGTTTGTCCTGGTACATCCCATCCTGCAGACCGCAGTGAAGGTTTATGTACAGGGGCAGTGACTATTGTGTGAAAGAGTCCTTTTTGTACTCCTGTGACTGCTTGCTCAATTGCCAGTGCTGCAACTTGTCCAGCACCCTTCGGAGTTCCGTTCCACTTACCGACCGCTATGAATTCATGCTCTGATGGTACATGCCCGCGGGCCTCTTCTGAACCTAGAAATGTTATTGAGAGGTGGCTTAGTTCAGTTTTGAGATCACGAACCGATCGAAAGGCGACCTCAGCACCAATGCCTTGCGGATCGCCGAGAGTTATAGCGATATGAGGATACACGTGTCCTGAAGCTTAATTTCGGATCTCAATGTGGGTTTTAGCCCGTAGCTCTTCCAGGATTCTAGCATACTGTCTTTGTTCCTGAAGTTGTGCTGCTACTTGTCCACGCAGATCCTCAAATGTGTAGGCTCCTGCTTCACGGACTTCTTCCACCTTTACGACTGCAAGCCTGACATCTCCCCTAGCAGTTTGATACTCGATTGGTCCGAGCACTTCATTGGCTACTGCGGTTGCGATCACCCCGTATCCAGGTGGCAATTCATCTATTTGGTCGAATGGTACAGGAACCGTATCCGGGGCCTGCTCATCGGAGTATCGTGCAAATAATAACTCCATGGGCTCTCCGTTTTTCACTTGCTCCAATACCATAGATGCTGTATCCCGGGCTGTCTGGATATCTGCCTCAGTCATTTCTGGCATGACAAGGATGTGGCGGCCTCTTTTCTCTCCTCCTCGAGAGCGCTCGATCTTAATGATGTGGTATCCGAATTCTGTTTCGACGATATCACTTACCTGTCCGTCCATCATCGAAAAAGCAGCATCGTCGAATTCAGCAACCATTGCACCACGCCTGAACCAGCCGAGATCTCCTCCAAGCTCAGCACTGCCGATATCGTCCGAGTGAACTTGAGCGAGTTCCTCAAAATCCCCACCACTCCGGATCTCTCCAAGTACCGAATCCGCTTCTGAGCGAGCAGATTGCTCTGCCATCTCTGAGGGGGTTGGTTTTAGTACGACTTGAGTGAATGTGATAATCTTAGGACGTTGCTGTAGTTGCCCTCGGGCTTCCTGAAATGACTCAAGTAGGTCATCCTCAGACAGCTCAATTGTCGGGGCGCCCTGAAGGCTCCGCTGCAGAAAAAGTTGCTGCGTTTGTTCTTGCCGAACTTGCGTTCTGAGTAGGTCACGGTATTCAGCAAGGTTAAGCCCATCTGCTTCAAGTGCCTGTTGTAGCCCTGACTGTCCTCCGAATTGCTGGGTAACTTCATTGATTCTAGAAGTAACTCGATCCTCGATCTCTGATTCTTCGATCCGAATCAGGGTATCACGTGCGGCTTCTTGTAATACCAGAGTCCTGTTGACTATCTGGTCGAGCACCTGGCTCATCATCTGGTCGAGTTCTGGGCCCGGGTCTGGTAACGTGATCCCTCCAGACATGGCCATCCTTTGAAGCTCTTCTTGGACCTCAGTTTGCAGTATGATTGAGTCGCCAACGATCGCCATGACTCGGTCAACCACATCATCCTCACTCAGAACTTGAGCCGTCATGAGCTCAGGACTGATCATTAGCCCGATCGAGAAGGCTATTAGTTTTCTATACATGATTCGTCGTAACCCATCACACTGTTGGAAGGTCCGGACATCTGAACTCTTCTCCTCATTAGTTCAGTGTATCCGGAACAAGATCCGGCACTTCTGTTCCTTCTTCTACGATAGATGCGCTCCGATTTGCACGAAGTTGTCCGAGACGAAGTATAGCCTGACCGATTCCTCGGTCTGATATATACGGGGATGTACGTTGCTCTAATTGAATCCCGATGGCCCCAAGATCAATCACTTCTGTAGCCCCAGTTAAGACATTGGCTATCGCCTCTAATACGGCACGTGAGAGAGCCTGTTCTGTAGGCTCCCCAGGTGCTCTATCAAGTTCGATCAAGCGAAGGGCCCGAGCTGCAGAACGGAGTTGGTTACGAGCCCCAATAGCCATGGAGTCCAGAACCTCTCGCTCTGGTTCAAGTCCGGATGCCCTGGCTTCAGCCACAAGAAGTTCACGCTGCACAAGGCTNAGNAGGAACTGATTNAGCTGCTCATCCGTCCCTGAGACAACTTGATCTTGGAACTCTGGAGTCTGNGCCTGNAGAACGAGCTGAACTTCCATNACCGTGAGTTCACCATCCGAGTACTCGAATATGGGGCGTCGTCCAGCCCGTCCTGAGAGTCTGGTCCCCGGATTGTTGGCAATCTCGCGCACTACGACATAAGCGTCTTCAGTTGGTTGAGGCTCCGCACCTTCTTGAATACTTGCTACAAACGTCGATTCAGCCTGAAGGAATCGCTGAGTCTGAACACGATTCCGGAGACCCGCTACAACTTCCTCAAAATCTTGGGTCCTCAACTGTTCAAGCCGTATTAGATGGACGCCGAATTGAGTTTCTACCGGACCCGTCATTTCACCCGGAGACAGGGAGAGGACGGCTTCCTCAAAGGGTGGAACCATTTCCCCTCGCCCGAAGAATCCAAGATCACCCCCGACCGCTCCTGATCCACGATCCTGGCTGTATTGAGTCGCCAATGTGCTGAAGAGTTCCCCAGCTTCGATTCGATTTCGGATGGCCAAGATCTCAGCTCGCACAGAATCTTGTTGAATGAGGGTAGCTTGAGGTGGGTACTGTAGGAGTATATGGCTAGCGCGGATCTCAAGTCCCGGATCCTCAGCAGCGTAGATTTCCTCTAACTCTAAATCAGAGATCGCTGTATCGACCTGGATCACCGAGTCACGGAGTTGAAGTATCATTACTTGGTTTACTTGCTGGCGTAATAGTTCCTCGAAGTCGAGAAAAGCCAGTGTTGTATCCTCCGCAACCGCATCACCCAGCAGCGTATAGTCAATCCAGAGCTCTGCAACCTGCTGGATTACTGAAGTCTGCGCTGGCAAACGCTCTTCATTAATCAAAAGATTCACTACTTCTTCGACAGAGAGGTCATAGTCTCCTACGCGCGCAACAACGCCGTCCTCTGACTCAGGTTCGGTGCATCCAGTTGTCACAATGAGCAGTAAAGCAAATACCCTCTCTGTCCACCGCTTCTGTATCAATAAGACTTGCCTCACCGGTTCTCCTGTGTCTGTAGCGTCATGCAGCAGCCGAGTGTGCAGAACTCAGTGCTGCCAGGGCCAGCGTGACTGTTTCGAGAATCGGATCTGCTCCCGCCTGGTAAAGCGAGAGTGAAAGCGGTGTGATTCGGTGTACCTCGAGTTCGGCCTGCCGTTGCCTCATAGGGCCCTCCAGTACAGCCATTCTCGGAACAATCCCTTCACGAAAACTCACTCGGGCTGAATTCTTACTCACTATAACGCGCTCCACTCCAATACTGCGCCCTAAGATACGCAAGACGCTAGCATCTAGAAGACGTGCAGTTTCGGCTGGTGGTGACCCGAATCGATCTGCCAATTCAATTCGAATGGCTTCAATTTCAGTCTGACCTCCTGCTCTTGAGAGTCTGCGGTAAAAATGAAGCTTCTGTGCCGAGTCGGAAATATACCCTTCCGGTAAATATGCAGGTCCATCTAGTGACACGTCAGGTTCCGGCCATTCCTCCTGCTCATTACCGTTCTGGATCCGCTTAATCGTCTTCTTTAGCAGCCGCATATAGGTATCAAGACCAACCTTTTGGGCAAAGCCTGACTGCTCGGCTCCAAGTAGGTTTCCTGCGCCTCTTAATTCTAAATCACGTAGCGCTATAGAATATCCAGAGCCCAATTCTGTATAGTGCTCAAGGACAGTCAATCGCTTTCGCGCCTCTGTGCTGAGCTCATCAGGAATCAGAAGGTAACAGTATGCCCGGCGATCGGATCGACCGACCCGTCCACGGATTTGGTAGAGTTGGGAAAGTCCGAATCTATCAGCTCTGTCAACGATCAACGTGTTGGCATTTTGAACGTCTAACCCATTCTCAATGATTGATGAGCATACGAGTACATCAAGTGCACCTTCTACAAAGGAACGCATCACTTTATCGAGCTCACCGCCACTCATTTGACCGTGAGCCACTCCGATTTTGGCTTCAGGGATAAGGGCCTGTAGTTCCTCGGCTGTCGTGTAGATTGTTTCTACCCTGTTGTGGAGGAAGAAGGCTTGGCCCCCACGGTCTAACTCACGGTGCAGCGCCTCTGTAATTAGTTGGTCAGTCCACCCGACTACGCTAGTCATAATCGAGACGCGATCCCGAGGTGGAGTCTGGATGAGCGAAAGGTCGCGGATACCCGAGAGTGATAAATGCAGCGTTCTTGGGATTGGGGTAGCAGACAACGATAAGATATCAATCGAGGCCCTCAACCCCTTCAAACGCTCCTTATGACTTACACCGAATCGTTGTTCTTCATCGATGATGAGGAGACCGAGATCACTGAAGTCAACGTCTTTAGATAACAGTCGGTGAGTCCCGACTACGATATCGACCTGACCGCTGGCAAGTCCCAGAAGTATCTCCTTTTGCTCCTTGGAGGACCTGAACCGACTCAGAGCGCCAACCTTCACTGGGTAGTCCGCTAATCGTTCTGCAAACGTGTGCCTGTGTTGTTCAACAAGTATCGTAGTGGGAGCCAATACAGCCACTTGTTTGCCATCTTGAACTGCCTTGAAAGCAGCCCGCACGGCAACCTCTGTTTTACCATATCCCACATCTCCGCAAATAAGTCGGTCCATGGGACGATGGGACTCCATATCCCGCTTCACATGGATTGTCGCTTTTTCCTGATCGGGAGTGTCCTCGTAAAGGAATGAGGATTCCATCTCTGTCTGCCATTGTGTGTCTTCTGAAAAGCGAAAACCGTTTGCAGATTCGCGTCGTGCGTAGAGTTCTAGGAGCTTGACCATCATTTCTTCAAGAGCGCTCTCGGTCTTATTGCGCACTGTTTTCCAGCGTTTCCCACCGATACGGTGGACAGATGGTGGCTTAGAGTCTTCTGACTCACCAACCCAACGCTCAACTAAGTCAAGGCGATAGACAGGAAGTCTAAGAACTTCCCCTCCCGCATATTCGATGGCTAGCGCCTCTAATTCCTGTCCTGGAATTTCTAGAAGTTCAAGTCCCATGAAGCGGCCTACACCATGATCCATGTGAACCAGGTAGTCTCCTGGTTTTATCTGAGCCAAATTCTCTAGTGCGACTGAGCCCCGGAAGCGCCTGCTTCGTCGAAGACGTTTCGTACGCCGGAAGATTTCATGGTCATTTAGGATTCGGAGTCTTTTTTCACCGCAGGTCAGCTCAAACCCACTGGATAGAGATCCAATGCCTAGGGTTGTATTAGAAGGGATTCGCGAAACTCCCCCAAGAATCTCCTCTAGTCTCTGAAGTTGTCCGTTATTGTCACAGAGCAAGAGTGTTTCCTGACCCTGGGCTTCTCCCTCCCTTAGGTATGCCTCCAGGCGTCCCATATCTCGATCGATCTCTGGAGGTGGTTTAGACTCAAGTGCTGTGCTGGAATTGCTTTCGACACTGAGATGGAGATGAGCAAATTTCTCCAGGCTTTGGGAGAACTCTTTCGGGTGCAGGAAGAGCGTTTCTGGCAAAGACGGAGTTTCTCCAGATTGGATTAGGTCTTCGTGTAGTGTCGTTACCCGTGTCCAGGTTTTAGCTGCCTCATCCTCAATACTCCAGTCACCGATCTGGGCGATTAGCACATCTGCCGGCAATAATTCGAGGAGAGATCTTGATACGCTTTCATCTGTGTCTTCATTCGGGCGCTCGAAGGTTACAGGTAAAATGTGAGTCTCTTCTTGTTCGTGCGTTGAACGCTGATCAGAGATATTGAAGCTTCTTATCGAAGCGACCTCGTCACCCCAGAACTCAATACGTACGGGTTCTCCGGTGGCAATTGAAAACACGTCTAAGATCCCACCACGAACTGCGAATTGGCCGACCTCCTCAACCAGAGGCATCTGGATGAAGCCCTTATCCTCTAGGAAACTCCGGATTGCCGAGAAGCTGGCTTGTTCTCCAACTCGGATTGTTCGACGCAATCCCGCTAATTGTGATGGAATCTCAGCACGTTCCTGTAGGGCCCTCGGGGTAGTCACTAAGATCTGAGTGCGGCCTGAGAAAAGTGCTTCGATGGCTTCAACACGTAGGCCATCAATTTCCAATTGTGGTTGGGAGTCCTCGTATGGAAGTGCTTCTCTCTGAGGATAGGAATGGCAAGTATCAGGAGTTGTGATTACTAAATCCAGGTCAGTCTCCACAGAAATAGCGTCGGAAGGCGTTCGGACTAATGCGACGAATACCTGCTTGGGCCAGCGTTCATTCAGGGTTGCTAGCGAGAGAGGCCCAAGGGAACCGTGAACCCCTCCAAGCTGTTTTTGCGTACCAGGAGAAGGGGGCCTCTGTGCCAACTCAAGGATGGTGGGGCAGGTTCCGATCGTTGTGAGGATCGGATTAGAACTACGCATCAAGAGCGGGGTTTGACGAGGTCTTAGTTGATCGAGTTACTCCTGTGTCAATTTGCCCAGCGGACGCAACCAGTGACTCGATAACTAAGAGTAGGATGGTCACCAGAATTAATGGCCACCACAACTCTGGACCTTGGCGTTGCCCAAACACCTCTCGTGACCACTCCGTCCTATCACTTACTGGCCTAGCACGTTCACCAATGTGTGCAAGAATGTCTTCTGGACTCAGCTTTTCGAGTCTGGACTCGGTAATCGGAGAATTCAGGGCTACCACGTCGATTAGGGTATCAGAATTCAAGAAATCGTAGAAACCCACCTCATTTGTCCCACGTACCACACGTGTGCCATCGATCTCAAACTCTTCTCCATACGGAAAGCGCACATGTGTAGCCCCTCGTGGGGCTGACAACTCATCGCCAGCTTCATAGTCGGTCTGACCCACACCAGTTCCGGTCCATTCATTCACTACCCAATCTATGAACCGGACCATCCCTGTTGACACTGGCAAGCTTGTAGATGAGACATCCAGAGCAGAAGCGACCAGAAGATAGTGTCGTCCACGGAGGTCCGTGCCTTGTATTGCCCAGGGATCGTTTGATACTTCCGCCAAGGTTCGAGATGGTGTTTCTAAATCGTTAGACAGTTCGAGATCGTACCAGCGTTCGACCCGAATATTTTCTAAGGGGTTAGGTAGATCACGGCCTTCTAATATTGCAGATCCCGTTCTAGGACGAGCACTGTATCTCCAGGGGATCCCTTCGTTTGCAAGACGACGATTTAATCCAGGAAGTAGAGTGGGGTCAGCGGGTGGTGTAACAAGCACCGACGCACCTAATGGGAGGATATCTAAGCTTACGCCCATCCCTGTGATCAATACTTCTGCTTCCCTAGGGGAGACAGATCTCAAGCGGTCCGCTGATTCAAGGACGGAGATTGCTTCCGCTGCAAACAATCCGATATCACCAGTGGTTGCTACTCTGGGAGCAGGACGGGAGCGATAAGCAAAGTATCGACGGTCGTCTGTCCTAAGTGCATCTGGATCTGCGTCGACATAACCCCGAATCCAGCCACTAGCATTCGCAGCCAGCGTAGTTGCACTAGCAGAACCAGGGGGCACCTGAGTCACCCCTCGTATCTGTTCATTGACAATCAAGCGAATCGATAAAGGTGTAGTATCGTTAGGGTTCTCGAGTGCATATACGGTTATCTCTGTCTTGTCTCCCTCTAATGGTGGGAGGCCACCTCCGACCGAGACTCGAGTGATCGCTCGATTTTGCACCAGATTTTCTCTAGAGGACCAAACTACTACTGGTATATCACCTGCTGGACTTTCACCACGAGCCGGAAATGCAGAAGCCTGTAAATCAGAAATCAGGTGGATCTCACGGTGTTCAAAAGGTGCGGTGCGAAGGATCCCTGCAGCACGCTCTAGAGAGCCAGCGAGATCGCCTCGTGCGTCACTGGTTTCCATATCCTCTACTATTGCGCGGGCTTCGCTAGCGCCTCCCGGGAAAGACGGCAGCCAAGGCTCTCCAGCTCTGAGTACCCAGAATTGATCTTCAGCCGACGAGGCTTCGAGCGTGGTCACTGCGATCTCTTTCAGTTCGTCTAGAACCCTAGACTCCCCATAGATAAGAGCACTGCTCATGGAGTTATCAACTATGAGCACGACTGCGGTTGGAGGGTGAGACGAGCCCCGACCTTCAATAAAAAGACGAGCCCCAGCTCCAACCAGAAAAAGCAAAATCATAATACGGATTAAGAGAAGGAGCAGTTGGCGAATCCGTATTTCCCTAGCGTGCTCACGCTCTGTCCTCTCGAGGTAGCGAAGTGCTGGAAAACTCAGTCGACGTGTCTTTTGACGGTGAAATAGATGGAGGAATACCGGAACCCCGATTGCGAGGCCAGCAAATAAGAATAGAGGATTAAGAAATCCCATTACTGTGCTCCCGACGCCAAGTTCACCCTAGTCGTTCGCGCTTGCGGAGGTACGTCCTCAGGGCGTTAGATAATGGTTGGTCGGTTTCAAGAACATGGTAATCAATACCGTGCGGACGCAGATTGTCACGCCATTCTTCAAGAGCATCTGCCACGGCGGCTCGGTATTCGATTCGTATATCAGGGATGCTTACCAAGAGTTCATCATTTGTCTCTGGATCAAAGAACCGGGCCTCAGAAACTGGTGGGAGTTCTCGTTCCCCTGGATCCAAAAGGTGAAAGACAAGCACTTCGTGCCCATGATGCCTCAGAAACTTCAAAGCTGTGAGTGTTTCTTCAGGTCTGACGAGAAGGTCAGAGAGCAAGATTACAAGACCCCTTCGTTTGAGCCGGACCGCGAGGTCCCGAATAGCCCGTTCCGCAGATGTGCCTTCTGAAGCTTCGAGCGCTGCCAGGTGGTGTGTGAGCTCTGTCCACTGTCGACGGCCACCTCTGGCACGAACCCTTTCTACTACTACATCGTGAAAAGCTGCCATCCCCACAGAGTCGCCCTGCCTCAGGAGAATTAGTGCGAGTGAAGCTGCTAGGTGCTTTGCATACCACAACTTCGACGGAAGCACACCAGGGTCGGAACTCCAACCCATTGATTCGCTGACATCGACCAAGAGATGGGCTCTGAGGTTTGTTTCTTCCTCAAACTGCTTCACATAATAGCGGTCAGAACGGCCGAACATTCGCCAGTCGATGTACCTGAGATCGTCACCTGCCTGATAAGCACGGAGTTCAGCGAACTCGGCTGAAAAACCTCTATGTGGGGAGCGGTGTAGGCCCATTAAGAAGCCTTCCACAACCTCCCGAGCAATCAACTCGATCCCACCGAGTTGCGAGAGCGTTGCTGCGTCCAACAAATCTGGACGAGAGGCATTCGAAGCGGTATGTGAAGTGTTCATCAGAGCCTCGGAACCTACTGGTCTGATCAAGTGTGCTCAACGGGTTCTATAGTCTCTATAGTTACATAAGAAATGTTGTTCGAGAGATATGTATCAAAGCTCCAAACCAACTCATTCGTTACCTTTTCCTCTACATTGTCTAAATCACCAGGCAAACCAATGATTCGTGCATACCAATCACATCCGTAACTTCTGTATCGTGGCTCATATTGACCACGGTAAATCCACCTTAGCGGACAGGCTTCTTGAGGGGACTCATACACTTGATCCTCGAGAAATGCGCGCACAGGTGCTCGACGATAACGAGCTTGAGCGTGAGCGGGGGATTACCATCAAGCTGCATGCGGTACGTATGAGCTATCAGGCTCAGGACGGAAAAGAGTATGAGTTCAACCTCATAGATACGCCGGGTCATGTGGACTTTACCTATGAGGTATCTCGTTCTTTGGCAGCATGTGAGGGAGCTATCCTAGTCGTTGACGCAACGCAGGGTGCCCAGGCCCAGACGCTCTCTAATCTCTTTCTTGCCCTTGATGCGGACTTGGAGATCATTCCCGTAGTCAACAAGATAGATTTGCCCGGTGCGGAACCCGAGCGTAGGCGCGACGAGGTAGCTGATCTCTTAGGTGTATCCCCGGAAACGGTCCTCCTGACCAGTGCTAAGGAAGGCACGGGGATCGAAGAAGTTCTTGAGGCTGTAGTAGAAAGAATCCCTGAACCGTTGGGTGATGCTGAGGCTCCCCTTAGGGCTCTCATCTTTGATTCCTACTATGACAAGTACTTAGGAGCAGTTCCATCTGTGCGGGTCGTGGACGGCACTCTAAAGGCCGGAATGAAGATTACGTTTGGGAACGTCGATGCGAGTTACGAGGTTACCGAGGTGGGTTCGATGCGATTGGGCAGGATTCCTGCTACNGCTTTGACNCCCGGAGAGGTTGGTTATGTCGTAGCNGCTATCAAGGCAGTTGGTGACACCCGTGTNGGTGACACGATNCTTGATGCGGACAACCCTTCGTCGGAGCTNTTGCCCGGCTATCAAGAAGCACGACCTATGGTATTTGCCGGTCTCTATCCGACNGATACTGACGACTACGAAGATCTCCGNGATGCACTTGAAAGACTTCNGATGAACGATGCTAGCCTACAATACGAGCCCGAAACTTCCACGGCTCTCGGCTTCGGTTTTAGATGTGGCTTCTTGGGGTTGCTCCATATGGAGATCATACAAGAACGCTTAGAACGGGAATTTAGTGTGGACATGATTACGACTGTTCCTAACGTCGAATATCATGTTCTGCTCACTGATGGAACTGAACTACATGTAGAGAGCCCGACAGCGCTTCCGGACCCAGGAAGTGTGACTACAATAGCTGAGCCGATCGTACTCGCGCGGATTCTTTGCCCTTCGGAATACATAGGCAATGTGCAGAAACTCTGTCATGACCGACGTGGCATATTCCGGGACATGAGTTATCTCGATCCACAGCGCGTTGAACTCGACTTTGAGTTGCCGCTTTCGGAGATCGTGCTTGACTTCTATGACCGATTAAAAAGTTCGACCCGTGGATATGCAGCACTGGACTATGAGTTTTTGGAAATGCGCTCCGGAGCACTTGTCCGACTAGATATCCTTGTTAACGGAGACCCAGTTGATGCATTCAGCGTGATTATCCATGAGGACAAAGCTTATCTCTATGGTCGTGACTTAGTCAGGAAGCTTAAGGAGTTGATTCCGCGGCAGCAGTTTCCTGTAGCGTTGCAGGCAACGATGGGAAACAACGTTATTGCGCGGACGAATGTGAAGGCAGTTCGAAAAAATGTGACAGCTAAGTGCTATGGCGGAGATATCACACGCAAGCGAAAACTGCTTGAGCGTCAAAAAGAAGGAAAAAAGCGCATGAAGCAGGTCGGGACTGTAGAGATTCCGCAGGAGGCTTTCTTAGCTGTGCTCAGCCTTGGAGATGATTGACTTGAGTGGGCCCTGGGTTGTTGGTGTAGATATTGGCGGTACCAACCTTGTCGTTGGTCTAGTATCTGTAGAGGGTGGGGAGCCTTGTGGTTTGCGGTCACAGAGTACTCCGTCAGAAAGAGGTCCAGATGCGACCGTTGATGAGATTGGTCGCATGGTAACGGATGCGATAGAAGATGTAGTAAGCGAGGGAGGGGCGGTGACTGACCAAGTTCTAGGCGTAGGTATTGGTTGTCCTGGCTCAATTGATCGGACAAGTGGATTAGTTCGCACAACCCCTAACTTGGGTTGGGTCGATTATCCAATCAGCCGAAAGATCGCCAACGCGCTTCAACTTCCAACCGTACTCGATAATGACGCCAACTGTGCGACATATGCGGAATGGTGGCGAGGTGCGGGACAGGGTGTTGAGCATTTGGTCGGCATCACGGTCGGAACAGGAGTTGGGGGAGGCGTAATGCTCGGTGGTAGGATCATGAGAGGGGCTTCTGGGAGCGCTGGGGAGGTGGGCCATACAACAATTGACTTGAACGGCCGCCGCTGTTCCTGCGGTAACTATGGTTGCTTAGAAGCTTATGCTTCAGGCTCTAGCATAGCGTTGCGGGCAATAGAGGGCCTAAGAGCAGGTTCGCAATCTGTTCTCACTGAATTGGTGAATGGCAACATAAACCAGATTTCTGCAGCTCTTGTCTACGAAGCTCTGCAACTTGGTGATCAGTATGCGCATGAGATCATACTAGAGACCGCCAAGTTTCTTGGCATCGGCATCGCTAACCTCATCAATACTCTGAATCCAGATGTAGTGGTCGTTGTCGGTGGGGTTGTGGGTGCAGGTGACTATCTGTTCGGGGCCATTCGTGAAGAAGTCAAGCAGCGTTCATTCAAGTCTGCATTTGAGGCATGTAAGATTGTTCCCGGCCAACTTCCTGAGACTGCAGGGATTATTGGGGCCGCGGGAATCTTCATATCAGAAATGCCCGGACAATTGTGAGTGAGCAACGAACCCTCGGGGTGATCGGTGCTCTAGTTTGGGATCGGTTCTTGAGAACGGGTCCCAGTGGTGATCCGATAGAAGAATGGGGTGGCATTAGTTATGCGATTTCAGCTCTGAGTGCTTCACTTCCCAACAGCTGGAAGATTCTCCCTATACTGAAAATCGGCCAAGATCTTTCAGAGGCCGCCGTCACGCTCCTAAAAGAGATCCCGCGTGTTGATCAGTCCTGCGTGATAATTGTCCCTGAAGAGAACAATCGCGTGGAACTCTCATATAGTCGGGACGGATCCCGCACTGAACGGCTCACTGGAGGGGTCCCGGGCTGGACTTGGGATGAATTAGATCCGTTAGTCGATATCTGTGACGCTTTGTACGTGAATTTTGTTTCTGGTTTTGAGATGGAGTTAGAAACTGCACAAGCTCTTCACGATAACTTTTCTGGACCGATTTATGCTGATCTCCACTCGCTTTTTCTGAGTACGGCCAAAGGTGGCACCCGGGCTCCCACTCACTTGAATGCTTGGGAAGATTGGTTCCAGTGTTTTGATGTGGTGCAGATGAATGAGGTTGAATCTACCCTAGTGGGATGTAAGGGTGATTTATCTGACATCGCATTTGACCAGCTCGGGATGAAGCCAAGATTGATCGCTATCACGCTAGGAAGTCAGGGGGCTCAATTCTTTACTACTGCTAGTTTTAATAGTCACTGGAACAGCCTGATTGACTTTTCTGCAGCAACGGTCGCTTCTAGTGGTAGGGTTCCTCTTTCAAAACCTCCCTCTAAGGGGGACCCCACTGGCTGTGGTGATGTTTGGGGTGCTACTGCTTTGGCGCGTCTTTTGGACGGTGATGCTCTCGAGGATGTTATTTCGAAAGCGAATGAGCTTGCTTCTCAGAATGTCGGTCAGCTAGGGGCACGGAACCTATTTAATCATTTAGAGGGTAAGCTCTCTCATTTTGAGGAGACTGAGTGAACGTTTTCTCAGTTCCAACCGAGCTTGACCACCAGGCTGTTGACCAAGTTCTCGATACGGCAGGCCAGATGGGGATCGAGCGCATGCTTTTCGATGCGCGTCATGTTCGTTGGATAGATCCCAATGGTATGGTTGCACTGCTCGCAGCAGGCGCTGAACTCAAGAAACAAGGTGGAAATCCTAGACTCCAGCTTCCGGATAACTCGGATGTGCTTGGTTACCTCAGCCGGATGGGCTTCTTCCGCCAAGCTAACGGAATTTTCGATCTATTGGGTCGGGTGCCGAAACGAGTATCTAGGTTGTCAGATGTACTCCTGGAGATCACATCGATAACTGCCAATGCAGACGTACATACAGTTATTGATGAGGTTCAGAAACGAGCTGGGCATGTGCTAGCTTCGAGGCTGGGTTATCCGGCAACGTCAGTTGTTCAATTTTCAGTGATTCTTTCCGAAGTTTGCCAGAATATAGTAGAGCACGCGGAAGGCCCGGGCTGGGTTGCCGTGCAGGCGTACAATTGGACCAAGCGTTTAGGGCGTTACGTTGTCGTGATCAGTGTGATGGATATAGGCCGAGGCTTCCGCGATTCGCTTAATGATGAGCACTCAGCACGTTACGGAGATCGATGGGGGGATTCTACGGCTTTGGAGGCCGCATTTCTTCATGGACTTACGCGTTTCCCTGATTCGGGCCGAGGGCAGGGTATTCAACAAATTAGGCGTCAAGTCCAGCGGTGGGACGGCTCGATTACTATCCGGAGTGGTACCGCCCGAATTGCTCAAGTTCCAGAGTGGGACATTACTGACCCAGTCGTTGATGGTCTTAAGTCGTTTCCCGGAGCCCAAATTAGCATCATTTTACCAGCCGTTAAATGATGGATTTGACCCCAGTAACGATCGATGTTGGGGTGCTGGTTAGTAAGACGGTAACCTCCCTGCACTCTCATCTCGTTACTCGACCAACGGGACGTGCTGTTCGATTGGCGATTGAGGCTCAGATGGCTGGTTCTGGAGCACAGTCCCTTTCTGTTATTGACTTGTCTGACGTTACGATCCTGGATTTCTCTTGCGCAGACGAAGTGATAGCCAAGCTTCTCCAGGGATATCTTGGACCCGATAGCCCTGAGGCATTTTTTATGTTTCGCGGAGTCGGTAAATCCCATCGTGATCAGATTCAGGTCGTTCTGGAGCGACAGGAACTGGTAGCTGTTGCCGAAAGTGATACTGGTGTTCGTGAACTCTTGGGTGTGATTGAGGCTTATGATGCTAGAGTATGGCAACTTCTAGAGACGGAAGGACCACTCGTTCGCGAAGATTTTGAGCGAGTGTTTCCAGAACCTAGTTTGGATGATGTACTGCAACGGCTCCAGAAACGTCGGATCGTATTTCAAAGTTCAATATCCGGGCAGTATCATGCACTTAGTCAACTTGTCGATGATACCCTCTAGAATCAGGATTCGGGAAACCCAGTATGTCGGATAAAGAGAATCGAGACAGGCCTAACCGAGCAGCTACCGTAGGTATACATGGTAGATCATCTGAGGGGAGAACCCCCGGTAACCCAGTGGTGTCACCAATCGTTCAGAGTGCGACATTTCACTGGACGAAGCCCGAAGATGGAGACCTCTTATATACCCGGTACGGTAACAACCCAAATCAGCTCGAAGTCGGGCAAAAAATTGCGGCCCTTGAGGGAACGGAATCAGGAATTGCGCTGGGCAGTGGAATGGCTGCTACAGCTATGGTATTCCTGGCTCTAACAGAGGCCGGTGATCACATCGTAGCATCGACCCACCTGTATGGCGCGACTCGGTCTCTACTTCTAGACGAGCTACCACGGCGGGGAATAGAGACAACCTTTGTCGACCCAGACCTAGATCAGAGTTGGCGAGAAGCCCTCCGCCCTGAGACTCGCATTATCCATATCGAATTACCAACAAACCCGACGTTGCGTTTCTTCGATCCTCGACCCATAGCACAGCTAGCACGAGAGAAGGGCATTACGTTGACTTGTGATGCTACGTTTGGTTGTCCGGTGAACTTCCGGCCATCTGATTCAGGCATTGATGTTGTGATCCACAGTGCCACTAAGTACTTGAGTGGCCACTCTGACTTGATAGCTGGTGCAGTTGCTGGTACAGAGGATGTCATTGATCAAGTCACCCGAATGTCTCGCCTCTATGGACCAGCGCTTGATCCGCATGCGGCTTGGCTTCTCGACAGAGGAATCCGAACATTGGATGCAAGGATGACCCGTCATAATGAGAATGCTCTCTCACTAGCAACTTGGCTGAGCGAACAAGCTGGAATTCAGACGGTCATCTATCCTGGGCTTGATACACACCCTGACCACGTGTTGGCATCAGAACTAATGCTCGGTTGGGGTGGGATGGTCAGCATTATACTTGAGGGAGGTGGAGCTGCGGCGGACCACTTCATGGGTGAGCTAAAGTTAGTGACCGCCGCTCCAAGCCTTGGTGGGGTTGAAACGCTTGTCTCACAGCCTCGCTACACCTCACACACAGGGTTGACTGCCGCAGAACGGGATGCTGGGGGAATACCCGATGGTTTTGTGCGGATCAGTGTTGGCATTGAAGCGATTGAAGACTTGATAACTGATTTCGCTCAAGCTCTCGAGGCGATCAGACTATAAGCCACTGTTTGCCTTGAGTGTTCTTATTAGAGCGATGGTTATTTGCCGAAGGTGTAGTAATGGTATCCGCAGAACAATTCCTACTCTTCATCCATGAACGGATATCTGTAGTCTACTGCCGGAACAAAAGTTTCCTTTATAGAGCGGGCACTCACCCATCTAAGTAAATTCATCATTGATCCCGCCTTATCATTCGTTCCAGAGGCTCTACCGCCCCCGAATGGCTGCTGGCCCACCACCGCACCCGTTGGTTTGTCATTGATGTAGAAGTTTCCAGCTGAGTTTTTCAATGTATCAAGCGCTTCTCGAATTGCCCCGATGTCCTTCGCGAACACAGCTCCAGTCAGTGCATATGGGGATGTTGAATCCACTAACCGAAGGGTTTCTGCCCAATCCCCGTCATCGTATACAAAGATTGACATTACTGGACCGAAGATTTCATCACACATCGAGATATAATCTGGCTTATCGGCCCGGATGATTGTTGGCCGTATGAACCAACCTTCCGAATCATCGTAGGTACCACCGGCAATCACTTCAGCTTCATTCGATTTTCTTGCTTCGTCTATATATCGAGTAATCTTGTCATATGCTTTTTGGTCGATCACGGCATTCATGAAGTTCGTAAAGTCTCTAGGGTCACCCATTGTAAGAGACTCTGTCTCCTCTATAAGAGGTCCTTCCAGATCCTTCCACAGGCTTCGTGGCACATAAGCCCGAGAGGCAGCGCTACACTTCTGTCCTTGGTACTCAAAAGCTCCTCTGATGATTGCAGTTTTTACTGGAAGAACCTCCGCACTTGGGTGTACGACAATGAAGTCCTTCCCTCCTGTTTCCCCGACTATTCGAGGGTATGATCGGTATTCTCCGATATTTCCACCGATCGTTTTCCAGAAGCTATTGAAGACCGCTGTCGACCCTGTGAAATGGACTCCTGCGAATTCCTTATGAGTAAGCAATTCAGACGTAATCAATCCCGCATCTCCTGCAACAAAATTGATAACACCAGCCGGTAGACCAGCTTCTTCTAGAAGTTTCAGCACGTAATAATTAGATAGCATCGAAGTGCGGCCGGGCTTCCAAACTACCGTGTTCCCCATCATCGCTGGCGTGCCACTCAGATTCGCACCGATCGCGGTGAAGTTGAACGGCGTAACGGCATATATGAATCCTTCTAGAGCCCGATATTCTGCGCGGTTCCAAACACCACGTTCCGAAAGCGGTTGCATCCCGTAGATACGCTCTGTGAAGTGGGCTGCGAACCGAAAAAAGTCGACGATCTCACATGCTGAGTCGATCTCTGCTTGAAAGGCAGTTTTGCTTTGTCCGAGCATGGTTGCAGCGTTCAGTTTCTGGCGCCACGGACCTGCTAGAAGGTCTGCTGCTCGCAGGAAAACTCCTGCCCTATCTTCCCAGCGGGTTGTGGACCATTCGTGGTGAGCTTCGGCTGCTGCCGATACTGCCTGGCCAATCTCTTCTTTCCCCGCTTTGTGGAAGGTTCCGAGAATGTGACTATGTAAATGGGGCATCACGATGTTGCTTGTATTTCCAGTCCTAATCTCCTCACCGCCGATCACCAGGGGGATATCAACTACAGTGGCCGACTGAGCCTCTAATTCTATTTTGAGTTCTGCGCGCTCAAGTGTCCCTGGGGCATACGTAAGTATGGGTTCGTTTACAGGCGGAGGTATTGGGGGGGCACCATTCATTAAGGTCATTTGGGTTGACGAGTGGATTTTTGGGGCAGGTAATCCGCCATATTCATTAACAGCGCGCCCAATAAAAAAAGGGCAGATGAACAAGACGTTATCCTACCTAGAAGAGTGACCGAGCACAGTTAGGTAGCTCAAAACTATCTTAGCCTCATCACGGGCGAACGCAACTAAACTCAGCCCTGTAATGATAGAAGCTCCATGCTATCTTTTATGTCGATTAAACTCTTGAGCTGTGAACTCTCGGGGAAGTTAAGAAGTCCGGTCCGGAACTAGGCTCTTGAGTGATCTCTTGGGATTCCACAACAAAACCCACAGGATCGCAATTTAGAGAGGGCCTTCCAACCTCAACTATAAATAATGAATTCTGACGAATTACGGCGCGCGGTGATGTCTGAACTGTCACGCATCAAGCATCCGGGAACGAACCGGGACCTTGTGGCTGGAGGTCACGTTCAGGGACTGGAAACTGATCCGGATGGTATTGTCCGCTTTCAATTTCTTCTTCGTCCGGATGATCCTACCGATTTAGTGAAAACTGCACGTTTAGCTTGTGAGGCTGTTGAAGGAGTATCTGAAGTCAAGATTGATGTCCAATTACCACAAATGACACCTGCAGGAGAGACTGGGCGTCAGGGAGGGCTCCAGCCTGGTTCTGTACCGGCTCCGACACCTCAGCCGGGTATTCTCTCATCGGTCAAACAGGTTATTGCTATTAGCTCTGGAAAGGGTGGGGTTGGTAAGTCAATGGTGGCGGCCAACTTAGCCTCTTCATTCGCAAGGTCTGGACGTTCGGTTGGTCTATTGGATGCTGATATTTATGGACCCAACATTCCTTTAATGTTCGGTGTGAACCAGCGACCTAACGTTACCGGTGGAAAGGGCAACGAACTTATTGAGCCCCTGGAGGCGCACGGTGTGAGACTAATGAGTCTGGGGTTCCTTCTGGACAAGGAACAGCCGGCTATCATGCGGGGTCCATTGATTTCGGGAATCCTAAAACAGTTCCTAGAACAGGTTGAGTGGGGCCCTCTGGATGTAATGGTTGTGGACATGCCTCCGGGCACCGGAGATGCCCAACTCTCCTTAGTTCAGACGATTGAACTCAGTGGCGCTGTTATGGTGACTACTCCCCAAGATGTTTCCACTGGTGATGTTCGCCGTGGGGTGAAGATGTTTGAGAGGGTTAACACTCGGGTCTTGGGTATTGTAGAGAACATGAGTGGCCTGGCCTGCCCGCATTGTGAAGAGGTCATTGACGTCTTCGGTTCTGGTGGAGGGTCCGCACTTGCGGAGGAAATGGATGTGCCATTTTTAGGTAAGATCCCACTGGATCCGCAGGTTCGTGAGGCTGGTGACAAAGGGGTTCCCACAGTCGTCTCTTCTCCAGACTCGAGGACTGGTGAGGCCTTATCATCACTGATGCATGCGGTTGACGAGCGACTTGCTGTCCTAGATAGCCAGTAAAGATTTAAGTCCTAACGATTTCCCGTTTCATGAAATCTTCTCCGCAATATGTGCCCGAGGATGGTCTCGATCGAGACAAGCAAGTCAAGCAAATATTCTCGGAGATCGCTCCACGGTACGACCTACTGAACCGTCTATTGAGCCTCAATATAGATCGGGTATGGCGTCGTCTAGCAGTGGATCGATTAGGGTGGGAGACAGAGCCATCTGGAAGGTTTTTGGATGCCTGCACTGGTACCTTTGATCTTGCCCTCGAACTTAGTGATCGCAAAGACTTCTGTGGACAAGTAATCGCTACAGACTTTGCTTCTCCCATGATGGTGCGGGGTGCTGAAAAGATAGTTGGCGAGCCGATAAGACCGGTATGTGGGAATTCCCTAGTATTACCCTTTCTGGATGACAGTTTCGATGGTGCTATGGTTGGATTTGGTGTGCGAAATCTCGCTGATTTGGACCAGGGGCTAAGCGAGCTTCATCGTGTTCTTAAGAAGGGCAGAGCTCTGGTGGTACTAGAGTTCACTTTACCTCCTAATTCTCTGGTGCGTGCGGCCTACCTCCTGTATTTCCGTCGTATACTGCCTTTGATAGGTCGCATTATTTCAGGACATCCGTGGGCATACCAGTACCTTCCCGAGTCTGTGGAGGGATTTCCACCTCCAGACGAACTTGGCCTGCAGTTCAAGAAAGTCGGTTTCTCGGATGTGGGTTGGACTCTGCTCACTGGTGGGATCGCCGCGATCCATTGGGGTAGAGCCTAGAAGAAAGAGCACTCTGAGTTATTTTGTTTCTTAGTGAAATTCTCCTTCACGCATGATTGTTACCGGGCCCAAGGTCGCAAGTAATTCTTGTCCCATACGCTCTGAATCTCCGACGATTAGTACCATCATTTCTTCTGGTTGCATGTGCTCGGAAAAAACACGGTGTACAGAACTCACGCTCACACCCTGAACTCCAGCCAAATATCGTTCGAGCCAATCTCTCGGGAGGTCTGTGCTCAAATAGAACATCATACGTGACAAGATTTGGCTCGAGGTCTCAAAGTTGAAGACAAAGCCATTCACAACTGCGTCGACTGCTGTGGTCACTTCTGAGGATTGGGGCGGCGAATCTATTAGCCCCTGCATTGTCTCAAGGATTGCCTTGATGGCAGGAACAGCATTCTCGGGGCTGGTGCTCGTCACCGCGCCAAGAAGGCCAGGATAACGACGGGGTATTGTCCACAGAGAAGCTGCTGAGTAGGCAAAACCCTCCTCTGTCCGGATTCTAGACAGGATACGGCTTGAGAAGCCTCCCCCGCCCAAGATTGAGTTTCCAATCGTAGCCGAAAAATAATTTGGGTCATCAGATAGATTCAAATCGGTTGCATGCGCCATAACGATCACGCTTTGATCCACATTTTTCTCAATCAAATAGATTCCTGGCTCATCCCTGATTGTCGGGATGGGCGACTCGGGTAGAGCTACAGAGCAGGGGTTGATCCGGTCGACCAGTTCTTCTACCAAGGGCTCAACTTCCGACCAGTTAATATCTCCGGCCAGCCCAAGGATTAGGTTGTCACGACAAACAATGCGACTATGTACCTCCAGCAGCTTCTCCCGGGATAAATCTCTAGGTTCTAGATCAGCTTCATTCATTTCCCAGCCAATCGAGTGATCTCCATAGAGAAGACGGTTAAACTCAGAGTATGCAAGTCGAACCGGGTCATCTGTTCTTCTGAGAACACTTTCGATTTGTCGCCCTCTCCAGACTTCTACCTCGTTTGAGTCAAAGGCTGGCTCTGTAAGGAGCGTTCCGAGGAGGTCCATGGCGACGGGGAAGTGTTGAACTAGGGCATTGGCAGTGGCTGTGACTGCGTCGCCACCGCTTCCGAATGAGGTTTGGATGGCATAGTACTCCAAGACCTTATCAACTGAGTCTGGTGCAAGGTTCTCAGTACCCCCGAAACGAATGAGGGACGGTAGAGCTGAAGCTGCGGCATACATATCTCTACTAAATAATCCATAGCCACCGTTGAGCCGGACATAGATGGTAGCTAACGGGAGAGTACGATCCTCAAGTAAGAGCACAGTCACTCCTGCTACCTCATGCTCCTCAACTGTGGGAGGCTCAAACTCTAAATCCGGGAATCCGATCTCTTCTGCACGATGTTGGCGGACGACCGCCTGGGCAGAGGCAGATTGAGACGTGAGCATCATTACTAGGATCAAGGGAAGGATGCTGCTAACCACTGGATATCTCACCCTGGGTACTCTGTCTTTACTAGTGTTGTCACCGTTCGATTACTTTGGTTCAAATAGGTTTCGGCTATCCGTATAACATCATCTGCAGTTACGGCTCGCAGTTTATTTGAATAGCGGAAGGTCTCACGCCAATCGTTAAACAAGGCAACCGACTCTACTAGCTGAAAAGCGAGCCCGATATTTGACTGTATACGGCGAACCGTGCCGGCTGAGATCTGGTTTCGAACTCGTTCTAGTTCATTATCACTAGGCCCCTCTTGTATCAACAGTTCTAGCTCCTCGTAGATCAGTTCTTCAATTTGCATTGTGGTGTGTGGAGCCCTAGGTGTGGCGGATATCTGTAAGAGTTGTGGATATCGCATGCCTGGTCCTAGTGAAGAAAACACAGAGGTTGCGACACGACTCTCAAGAACAAGACGTCGGTAGAGCCGAGATGTCCTTCCTCCGGTCAATATTGAGCTTAGAATTGCCAAAGAAGGTGCGTCTGGATCGGTTCCGGCCGGGACGTGCCAACTGATTTGGAGCTGGGGCTGGGCATCGAACTCCAACTCTGTTCTCCGTTCTACTTCTTGCGGTGGTTCCACAGCCGTCACAGCCGGGGGGAGCTCAGCCTTTGGTATCGGGGCGAAATACTCTCTGGCCCACGCTTCGATCTGGTCAGGATCGAGGTCCCCAACAATACCAACGATTGCGTTGTTTGGACCGTAATAGAGCCGGTAGTAACGTTCCACATTCTGTCGGCTCATTACTTGAAGATCGGCCATATATCCCACTACGGGCACTCCATACGGGTGCACACTGAATGCGCTTGCCAGGTGAGTTTCTGTGAGCGCGCCTACCGGATTCATTTCAACTCTCATCCGACGTTCCTCCGCCACGACGTCACGCTCGGAATAGAATTCCCGGAATACAGGATTTACCATCCGATCGGCTTCCAGTGCGAACCATAATTCCGCTCGGTTCGCTGGAAGGTCTACGAAATAGACAGTGGACTCGTTTGTTGTCGTAGCATTCAACCCCCGAGCTCCTGCCCGAGTCAGGATATGATCAAACTCGTTACTTTCAATAAAGACTGCAGCACTGTCTTCGAGTTGAGCTATGCGCTCTGACAGCTCTAATGCACGAACGCTATCACCACTTGCTCGCACTTCAACTAGAGAGTCGTGTGCGCTGTCCATCCATGGATATAGCTCAAGTTCAGCCTCAAGATTTTTTGTGCCTACACTGGTTGTACCCTTGAAAAGCATATGTTCAAGGAGATGGGCAATACCTGTGGTTCCTAGTCGCTCGTTCACGCCGCCCACATTGAATTGAACTGTGAAAGAGATGGTCGGAGGACCAGGCCTTTTAAGGATGACCAGGCGCATACCGTTATCGAGGGTGATTTGTCGCACCGGTAGAATCTCTCCCGGCGTCTGTTGGGCTTCGAGTGACAGGAAGCTAGTAAGGAGTGCGAAGAGAATGACGCTGATTCCTCCAATCACCCTCATTTGTTTCTCCGAAAGGGTTGGCACGACGGACAATAGAATGCAGAACGGTTGCTGAATACGACACGCTGTACCTCAGAATTACACCCGTAGCACGGTTTGCCCTCTCTGCCGTAGATACTCAACTGTCCAGCATACTCTCCTTTGTCTCCATCGGTGTTTCGATAATCCTGGATTGTGGTTCCGCCTGCCTTGATTGCATCCGCGAGAACACTTCTTAGTGACCGATATAGTGCCTTTACTTCATTTCTGGTCACAGTGCGGGATTGCCTTTGGGGATGTATCCCAGCGAGGTAGAGCGCCTCGTTTGCGTAGATGTTTCCAACCCCTGCAATCCGCTTTTGGTCGAGTAGCCATGACCGGATTGGTGAGGAAGAACTCTTTAAGCCACTAATTAGACGGGATACTTGATATGTGGGACCTAGGGGTTCCGGGCCCATTAGATTAGACCACTCATTCCACTCTGTACCTGAGAGAGCTTCTACGCTACCGAAGCGACGGGTATCATCGAATACAAGAAGCGCACCGCTCAAGAAACGGATCCGAACTGCTGGGTGACTAGGGCGTTCTGTGCCACGTGGCGGCCTAGAAAAAGGTAAAAGGCGACCCGTCATACCGAGGTTCACCTTGATGACCCAGCCTCCGTTTAGCACTAGAAGTATGTTTTTACCTCGACGCTCAATCCCATTGATTCTTCGAAGACGCACTCTCTTAGAGAAAATCGCTTTCGTCTGTCGCAGAATGTCTAAGTGCAGCACCTCAACACGACGTATTGATTCTCCGACGATTGTGGTTCGAAGTCCCCGAACAATAGTCTCAGCTTCTGGAAGCTCAGGCATACGCTTACTCTGTGCTTACTGCTATTCCGAATAGCCTGGATACGATTTCTGCCACTACTTTCCCATCTGTGGTCGAGAGTGCTCGAGTGGTCATCAAGATTCTTAGTGATTCTGACGTAACTGTTCGCGCCATCCAATATCGCTTCGGTGAAAAGCTCCTTCGAACTCAATCTGTCCTGCTGCATCCGCACTGGCCTTAGCTGCTTCGCTGATACTGGGTGCCAGGGCTGTGACCGCTAGAACACGTCCTCCTGAAGTTAAGAGCTGGCCTTCCCGACGCGTCGTTCCTGCGTGGAATACTATGCAGTTCTCAGATTCGAGTTGCTTTGGTACAGTGATCTCCTTCCTCTTTTCGTAACTGCTGGGGTAGCCTCCAGACGCTACCACTGTTGTGACTGCTGCATCAGGCCGTGCGGCTGCCACACCAGGTTGTAACCTGCCACCCTCTGCTACGGTGGCGATGAGCTCTAGCAGGGAGTCCTGCATTAGTGGAAGGACCACTTGGGTTTCGGGATCACCAAACCGACAATTGAACTCAATCACCTGAAGACCACTTTCCGTCTTTATTAGACCGGCATAAAGAAGGCCTTGGAAAGGTGATTCGTCTTCCGCCAATGCCCGTAGCGTAGGTTGAATTATCTTGGAGCTTACTTCGGCCATCAGTTCAGGTGTCGCGATGGAGACCGGAGCATAAGCTCCCATTCCCCCAGTGTTAGGTCCCGTGTCACCTTCACCAACACGCTTATGGTCTTGCGATGGCTGAAGGATTACTGACCGTTCACCGTCTGTAACGGCGAATACTGAGAGTTCCTCACCTTCGAGGAAGTCTTCGATAACAACTTCTTGGCCAGCTTCACCAAAAATGCAATCCCCGAGCATTGATCTAACCGCACTGAGTGCCTCTTGTTCAGTGGTACAGACTACTGCTCCTTTTCCAGATGCGAGCCCCGAGGCCTTCACTACGATTGGTGCCCCCTGCCTTAGGATCCATGCTTCAGCAGCAGAGAGATCCGTGAACGTTCTATGTTGAGCTGTAGGGATGCCTGCGTTCCGCATCAGTTCTTTAGAGTATGCTTTACTCGACTCGATACGCGCCGCGCTAGCGTGTGGGCCGAAGATCGGCAAGCCAGCTTTCTCGAAATGGTCCACTATGCCTGCTGCCAAAGGGGCCTCAGGCCCTACGATGGTTAAGTCAATCCGATTGGATGTGGCCCAACGAGACAGGCCTTCTGTGTCAGTGGGTTCGATCTGTACGCCCTCACAATCGGAGACCATTCCTCCATTGGGATGGGTTGCAAAAAAGGATGCAGCCGGTGCATCGCGACGAAGCTTCCAGAGTAGGGCGTGCTCTCGCCCACCATTTCCTACAATCAGAATACGCATATGGCGGAGTGTACGATCACGAGGAAAAATGGAAAGGGGCCAGCCAGTGAGCTTGAGTTGGGGAGTTATTGTGAGAGGCCCAATAAAAAGGCTATGACGATTTGGGTTACTCTAGCAAATATTATTCTCTTTACTAGCCCAGCACGCCCTCTAGATCTCTAATGAGGTCGGCCTCTTCTTCAATTCCCACAGAGAGTCTCACGAAGCCGGGGTTTATACCCATTGCTGATCGACGGTCCTCAGGCACGGAGGCATGCGTCATTAGCGCTGGTACGCTTATCAGTGACTCTACCCCACCTAAGCTTTCGGCAAGCGCAAAAATACTAAGATGTTCTGTGAGCGCCCTTGCTCGTTCGAGAGTTCCAACGTCAACCGAAACCATCCCGGTAAATCCATCCATCTGTTCGACTGCGAGCGCGTGCTGTGGATGAGACTCTAAGCCTGGATAATAGACCCGATCAACAGCTGGATGATTCTCTAGATACGTTGCTATTGCTAGCCCGTTCGCATTGTGTTGACGCATTCGAACATAAAGAGTCTTGATGCCACGTAGGGTTAGCCAACAGTCCATTGGTCCCGGAACCGCACCAGATGATTTTCGGATGAAGAGCAACTCCTCTGTCAGTTCAGGATCACGGAGTGCAATCAGACCACCGATGACATCAGAATGACCATTGAGATATTTCGTAGAGGAGTGAACTGTGAAGTCAGCACCAAGCTCCAGAGGACGCTGGTTGAACGGTGATGCGAATGTATTATCCACTGAAAGCAGTGCGCCTGCATCGTGCGCGAGGCTTGAGAGGGTGGGGATATCACTGACTCGCATGAGGGGGTTTGTAGGCGTTTCCAGATGGATGAGTTTCGTCTCATCTCGTATCGCATTAGCCACCTCAGATGGATCACTTGTATCAAGGAATGTAAACGTGAGCCCTAGCCGGCTCATGATCTTGGTAAAGAGCCTCGTCGTCCCACCGTATGTGTTTTCCTCACTAATGACATGGTCGCCGGCCGAAAGCCTTTTTACGATTGCCTCGATGGCTGCTAGGCCTGATGAGAAGGCGACCCCGGAGGATCCATTCTCCAAAACTGCGATACTTGCTTCTAGTGCTTCTCGTGTTGGATTGGCAGTTCTGCCATAGTCGTAATTACCCTTATTGGGCTCACCGACTGCATTCTGAACGTACGTAGCAGTCTGGAAAATCGGGGTCATGATAGCCCCGGTGATGGGCTCAGGGGATACGCCAGCGTGGACTGCCTGAGTCCCGAAGCCAAGGTCTTCACGAGGCTCTGTGCTCATATAATGCTTCCTATTAGTGAACGGGTTCGGACGGCGCCCAATCTAGCCACTGGGTTGGCTATTGCTAGGCAATCGTAAAATCGCATCCGTTGACGTTATCGCGCTCTATGCGTGAACTTTTTAGCCTGATTGCAGGACGCCTGCAAGCTTGTTGGCCAGCCTATTTAAGAATCCAAATGCCAATTACCCTACCACAAAACCTGATGGTCAGTGTTTCTGGTGTGCGTGGCCGCGTCGGGAATCCGTTGACGCCAGAACTCATGGCGCAAATTGCCGCAGCATTCGGGGCATTTATGAAAACGGAGGGTGCGGGCGGTCCGATTTACATTGGCCGTGATTCGCGAGTCTCTGGCCCAATGTTCAGTAGAGCGGTGATCTCGGGCCTCCAGTCGATCGGAGCTAGGGTAGTCGACTTAGGGAAAGTTCCTACTCCCACCCTCATGTTGGCTGTTGAACAGGCTCAAGCATCTGGCGGGATCGTGATTACTGCGAGTCATAACCCAGCTGACTGGAATGCACTGAAACTAGTTACAGGAGAAGGGGTTTTTCTCGCGAAAGAGCAATCAGAGCATTTTCATCAGTTTCTTAATAAAGAAGACGTGCAGCGAGCTTCTTGGGATCTTATTGAACCTGTCATTGAAGATCGTGAAGCTTGGCAGAGGCATCTGAGTGGGATTCTAGCTCTTCCGGAAGTCGATGTAGAAGCCATAAAACGCCGAGGCATCCGAGTCGCACTTGATTGTGTGAATGGCGTCGGGGGACCAGCGATGGCAGAACTACTCTCTGAGCTTGGGTGCACAGTAGAAGCTATAGGTATGAATCCTGATGGCAGATTCCCTAGAGATCCAGAGCCCACCGCTGCCAATCTCACTGAGCTCTGTGAACTTGTTCGGGACACGGGTTCGGAAGTGGGCTTTGCTATTGATCCAGATGCCGATCGTCTCTCTTTGGTAGATGAAACTGGGAAGGCCATGGGAGAGGACTTGACTCTTGCATTTGCTGCTTCGGTAGTACTTGTGAGGAATCCTGGACCGGTGGTTACAAACCTATCAACCAGCCAGGTTCTCGACGATGTAGCTGATAGCTTTTCCGTACCCTTAACACGAGCACCGGTTGGTGAAATCAACGTAGCCCAACAAATGATGATTGAGGGAGCAGTTGTCGGAGGTGAGGGTAACGGTGGTGTGATTCTACCGGCACTTCATCACACAAGGGATGCCCCTTTGGCCGCCGCCTTAATTCTCCAGGCGCTGATCGATGTTGATGGCCCTCCGTCAGTTGCTGCGGCCCGATGGCCGTCATACGCCATTGTTAAGGAGAAGATTGGATTCCCACGAGAAGCATTACCTCAAGCTTACGAGGTCCTAGAGAGTGATCTAGATGATGCCATAGTTGACCGTGCGGATGGCCTGCGCTTGAGCTGGAGAGATCGCTCAACGTGGCTGCACCTGCGCCCGTCTGGAACGGAACCGGTAGTTCGTCTCATCGTAGAAGCTCCAGACGAAGGTAGAGCTAAAGCCCTGCTTGACCATGTGTTAGGGTTGCTTGAAGGCGAAGCGTAAGCCTTCGTATATAGTATAAGAATCTTACGGAGGACTTAATTCATGTGCGGAATCGTAGGTTATGTCGGCCCCGAAGAGGCCGGACCGATTCTGCTGCAAGGTCTGAAAAGACTCGAGTACCGGGGATATGATTCTGCCGGGATCGCGCTTCTGAACGGTAGTGGTGTCCAGGTCGTAAAACGGTCAGGAAAACTCTCATCGCTTGAGCAAGCAGTTCAGGAAGACTCTCCGTCCGGTACGTGCGGGATTGCACATACTCGTTGGGCAACACATGGGGCTCCTAATCAACCAAATGCTCACCCCCATACTTCTAGTCAGGGCGATATTGCACTCGTCCACAACGGGATCATTGAGAATGCCAACGACATTAGAACACAACTTTCAGCAATAGGATACGTCTTCACTTCAGAGACAGACACTGAAGCAGTCGTCCATCTGATCGATCGTCTCTGGGTTGAAGGAGAGCCGCTTGAGGATGTTGTTGCAGCTGCACTAAGGCGGGTAGAGGGCGCATATGGTATTGCCGTGGTTTCTTCCCGTGACCCTGGGAAAATTGTCATAGCGAGGAACGGTAGTCCCTTGCTAATTGGAGTTGGCAAGAACGGCGAGACGTTGGCTGGCTCTGATGCTGCTGCCGTGATCGCGTTGACTAGGGATGTAGTGTATCTAGACGATGGTGATTACGCAGTCCTCGATATGGATGGCTACCGCATCAAAGACATTCATGGTGCACAGGTAAGCCGGACGACACACGAGGTTACCTGGGACCTTGAAGCGATTGAGAAAGGCGGATACGAGCACTTCATGCTCAAGGAGATCTTTGAACAACCTTCCTCGCTGCGTGATGTGATGCGCGGCCGACTGATGGAAGAGGATGGGGACTCTCGGCTCGGTGGCATAGCCCATCACCAACCTAATCTAAGCCGTGTAAGGCGCGTTGTGATCACAGCTTGTGGTACAAGTTGGCATGCGGCTCTCCTGGGTGAGTACATGATTGAAGAACTTGCCCGTATACCCGTAGAGGTTGAGTACGCATCTGAATTTAGGTACCGGAACCCAGTGCTTGAAGATGGCACTCTTGTGCTTGCTATCAGCCAATCTGGAGAGACTGCGGATACCTTGGCAGCGCTTCGGGAAGCGAAACATCGGGGCATCTCCACGATGGGTGTTGTTAATGTCGTTGGGTCAACGATTGCTCGGGAAACCGATTACGGTATCTACTTGCATGCAGGCCCAGAGATTGGCGTTGCCTCAACTAAGGCATTCACAAGTCAACTGGTTGCGTTAGCGCTTGTTACACTAAATATCGGTCGACGCCGACACCTCTCTGTTGTGCAAGGTGGAGGGATTGTGCGGGCGCTCAAAGAGCTTCCGGATCAGGTCGAGAAGGTACTAGAGCTTGATTCGCAGATTCGTAGCTTAGCCGAAGCATATGCTGATGCAAGAAACTTTCTTTATCTAGGGCGTGGACTCCAGTTTCCGGTGGCATTGGAAGGCGCACTCAAACTGAAGGAAGTAAGTTATATCCACGCAGAGGGGTATCCTGCTGCAGAGATGAAGCACGGTCCGATTGCACTAATCGACGAAGATATGCCGGTTGTGGTATTAGCACCTCGCGATGCGGTTTACCAAAAGGTTGTTTCGAGCATCGAAGAGGTGAAAGCTCGGCGCGGTAGGATTATCGCCGTTGTGACCGATGAGGCCTCTGAGCTTGATGGTAAGGTTGACCATATAATCCGCGTTCCTCAAACCATAGCTCTTCTTCAACCTATTCTGACTACAGTGCCCCTCCAACTCCTAGCCTACCACATGGCAATGATCAGAGGTGCGGATGTCGACCAACCTAGAAATCTTGCTAAGTCGGTCACGGTGGAGTAGCTGGCTTTTGAAAGTTGTTCTCCAGCGGGTGTCGTCGGCAGAGGTTACCGTCGATGGGCGATCTGTCGGTGAAATTGGCACGGGCTTTGTTCTTTTAGTTGGCTTCAAGGCGAGTGATGGAGAAATAGAAGCAACCTGGATGGCGGATAAGGTTGTTGGACTGCGGGTCTTTCCAGATGCTGAGGGAAAGATGAACCGCTCACTGAATGATGTCGGAGGAGGGCTTCTTGTGGTAAGCCAATTCACGCTATACGGAGATGTCAGAAAGGGACGGAGGCCCAGCTTTATCGATGCGGCACCTCCAGAGATTGCGATACCTCTGTACGAGAACTTTGTGGCCATGCTCAGTGATAGGGTCCCGGGGAGGGTAGAAACCGGAGAATTTGGAGCAGTGATGGATGTGAAGCTTGTGAATCAAGGGCCAGTCACAATTTTGCTTGAGCGTTAAGGATAGGGTTTCAGCGATAAGCATGATGCGACTCATCCTGGCATCCAATTCCCCGCGTCGATTGGATGTTCTTCGCCAACTCCGACTTGATCCTGATGTGCGGTCACCGGCAATTGATGAGTCCTACATAGAAGGAGAATCTCCTGAAGCTTACGTGGAACGTCTCGCACGCTGTAAAGCAGAAGCAGTTGCCGAGACAGAACCGGATGCTCTAGTGATCGGAGGGGATACGATCGTGGTTAGCGAAGACAGATTGCTTGGTAAGCCTGAGGATGAAGACAGGGCAGTTGATATGCTCCTTTCTCTAGCCGGGCGTAAGCACCTAGTTCTGACTGGGCTCGCGATTTCAGGACGAGAAGGAACAGTTAGTGCCGTATCCAGTGCCGAAGTTCATCTGCGGAGCTTTGATGAAACTGAGGCTCGCCATTATGTGATGAGTGGTGAGCCGATGGATAAAGCAGGCGCTTACGCAATTCAAGGGTTGGGAGCCGCGTTGGTGGCTGGCATCGATGGAGACTATTATACCGTTGTAGGCTTCCCCATCGGAACCTTTCTGGATTTGCTCTTACGGTCTGGTTGGCAGTACGAGTTCGGCGGCCTTTCTCAACCTAACTAGAGCTGAAATCAGCCAACGACTGGAGCCTATATGAGCGTCTCTTCTGTCTTGGCGATAGACCAGGGGACAACCGGTACGACCTGCCTAGTCATCGGGCAGGACGGGAGGATTCTAGGTCGAGCGTACTCTGAATTTACCCAATATTTTCCGCAGTCAGGATGGGTCGAACACGATGCATTAGAAATCTGGAGTACTACTGTCCGTGTTGCACGTGCAGCGATTGATCAAGCATCTGAAGCAGATATTTCTGCGGTTGGGATAACAAATCAAAGGGAGACCGTGGTGCTCTGGGATCGAGAGACTCTCGATCCCGTCCATCGAGCTATTGTTTGGCAGGACCGAAGAACAAGTGATCTGTGCCGACAACTTAAGAATTCAGGTCATGAGAATGAGGTAAGAGCTCGCACAGGGTTAGTACTCGACCCTTATTTCTCAGGCACGAAGATTCAATGGATTTTAGGCCAGGATTCTGATCTGCGCTCTCGTGCAGAATCTGGCGAACTCGCTGTTGGTACAGTTGATAGCTGGATTCTGGCACGCCTCACGGACGGAACAGTTCACGCGACTGACCCAACGAACGCATCGAGGACCTTGCTTTTCCACCTTACAGAAGGTGAATGGGATCCGTGGCTCCTAGACCTATTGGGTGTGCCCAGAAGTTTACTACCGGAAGTGCTCCCTAGCTCTGGTAATTTTGGCATAGCTTCGGGTATCCATTTGGGTATTGAAGCACCGATTACCGGTGTAGCAGGAGATCAGCAGGCAGCACTGTTTGGTCAGGGATGTTGGTCCCCAGGTCTGGCCAAAAACACATACGGCACAGGTGCTTTTTTGCTCTTGAATACAGGGGACAAAGCAGTGCCATCCACTCGTGGCCTGCTCACAACGGCTGCCTGCAACAAAAAAGGTGGTTTGGCCTATGCACTTGAGGGTTCGGTCTTCATTGCAGGTGCCGCTATCCAGTGGCTTCGGGACGGGCTAGGGCTTCTGGAAACAGCAGAGCAGTCTGAGGCTATGGCGAAATCGGTAGAAGACAATTCTGGCGTCTATTTTGTGCCTGCTTTCGTAGGGCTCGGGGCTCCCCATTGGGTGCCTGACGCACGTGGAATGCTCGTAGGGCTCACTCGTGGAACCCAAAGAGAGCATATTGTGAGAGCATCTTTGGAGGCCATGGCATATGGGACAATGGATGTTCTCCGGACGATGGAGGAAGAAGCGGCTCTTGAGACCCAGGAATTGCGAGTAGATGGTGGCGCAGCTCTGAACGATTGGCTCATACAGTTCCAGGCAGACGTCCTCGGGATTCGTCTAAATCGACCCGAAATCGTAGAAACCACCGCCTTGGGAGCAGCTGGTCTCGCGGGGCTTGCAGCGGGTATTTGGTCGGATGCTGATGACTTTCTTTCAGTTCAGGGACCGGGAACCCAATGTGAGCCAAGAATGTCGGAAACTGACCGAAAAGGACTTAAGACGGAGTGGGATCGGGCTGTCCGTGCCGCCATTCAGTGGGCTGGTGACTAATGATGTCGGTTCGGAAGGTTGAGCCTCCATTCCGTATTGCAGTAGTCGGAGGTGCTCAGGCCTCAAAAGTCGAGTGTGATTTAGCACAAGATTTGGGAAGGCAACTTGCTGAGTTAAGAGCCCTAGTAGTGTGTGGAGGCAGAGGAGGTGTGATGAAGGCCGTAGCTCAGGGTGCAACCGAAGCCGGCGGGCTAGTCATTGGTATTCTTCCAGGGTCTGACCCGAAGTCAGCAAACCCATGGATTGGTATCCCACTCGCCACTGGTATGGGGGAAGCGCGTAATGCGTTGGTAGTCCAGGGGGCAGAAGCTGTTATCTCGGTTGGCGGTGAGTGGGGAACACTCTCTGAGATTGCTCTAGCTTCAAAAATCGGTCTTTCAGTAGGAACACTCGGTACTCCACCCGCCAAGGGATTGGGTTTACCGGTACTTGAGAATCCCGTTGAAGCAGCACGATGGGCTCTCGAACAGGCTCAGGTATTCCGAGGAAGCTGACGAAGACGTCCTTGAAGATTTTTTCAATCTCTAGTGTTTCTGAGGGTTTGAAGATTAGGAGAGCCTTCGGACTGGTCCCAAGTAGGGGAGTTTGGCTAGATTCGAAGCCTTCGGGAAGGAACCAGTTTGAGGAGGGGACTATGAATCGTTTCACGGTTGGGCTCGTAAGCGTGGCTGCGGTCGTCTCCTACTTGATATGGACTGGTGTTAGCGAGACGATGGTTTACTACCTGACTCCCGTCGAACTCATGGAGAAAGTTGAGAGTGATCGCACTTTCTATGAGGTAGGGGTAAAGGTTAGTGGCCAAGTTCTTCCGGGTACTTACCAACGCGTTGATGGAGAACTGCTTCACACATTCGTGGTACGTGATCTCGCAGATGAATCCGTGACCTTCCCAGTCGAATTTCGAGATGCACTTCCGGATACCTTTACAGACGATGCGGAGGTTGTCCTTGAAGGAAGCCTTCGTGGAGATGGTGTTTTTGAGGCTGAAACCCTCTTGACGAAATGCGGAAGCCGATACGAGGCCGCTCCGGAGGATCTGGCCGGTTGAACGGGCTCTCTAACAGGGAGCGAGTCACGTGACGATTCTTGGGGAATACGCCCTCTGGATTGCATTGCCGATCTCCGTATGGGGCATGCTGCTTGGCTACGTGGGCGGTCGCACGCAGAGGGGTGACTATGTTCTGAGTGCAGAGCGCAGTATCTACGCGGTCTTCTTTCTACTAGTACTCGCATCTCTCGGTATAGTGAGTGCTTTCTTAGGTGACAAATTTGAGTACTGGTACATTGCTTCGTACTCAAATCGAGAGATGGAATTCTTCTATAAAGTTACTGGGCTATGGGCTGGACAGCGTGGCTCATTGCTCTTCTGGGCTGTAATCCTAGCGTTCTTCTCGACTCTATGTGTTTTCCTTAACAGGAAAAAGAATCGAGAATTCATGCCATACGTCGCTGGTGTTTTGCAGACGATCCTGACGTTTTTTCTCGTTGTATTGCTTTTCGCGGACGTCAATCCGTTCGAGCAGCTGGCATTCACCCCTGCAAACGGTCAGGGATTAAACCCACAGCTCCAGAACTACTGGATGACGATTCATCCACCTACCCTCTATCTTGGCTTCACAGCATTCACGATCCCGTTTGCTTTTGCAGTCGCTGCGTTACTTAATGGTCGTTTGGATGCCCGCTGGATCGAACTTACTCGCAGATGGATCCTCCTCTCATGGTTGTTCCTCGCAGTTGGAATCATCTTCGGTATGCGCTGGGCCTACGAAGAGCTCGGATGGGGGGGGTACTGGTTTTGGGATCCGGTTGAGAACGCTTCACTTCTGCCCTGGCTGACAGCAACAGCATTTCTCCACTCCATACAGATCCAAGAAAACCGTGGAATGCTGAAGGTTTGGAATATGTCGCTTGTACTCCTGACATTCCTCCTCACGATTTTTGCTACTTTCTTAACTAGATCAGGTCTTATCGAGTCAGTTCATTCGTTTGCTCAAGAACTTAAGATCGCCTACATCTTCCTGAGTTTTATGGGTGTGGTGCTTTTGGCTTGTATCCTGTTGATCATCTACCGCCTACCCAAGCTTCAGAGTGAGAATAGCATACAGTCATTTCTCTCTCGAGAATCGGCTTTTCTATTTAACAACCTGATCCTCCTGGGTGCCGCTTTCGCCGTCTTCTGGGGCACGATCTTCCCGCTTGTCGCAGAAGGCGTAACTGGACAACAGGTAAGTGTGGGTCCGCCCTTTTTCGAGAAAGTCAATTTCCCAATTGGGCTAGTACTTCTCGCGTTAGCGGGTATTGGGCCTGTGATAGCATGGCGTCGGGCAACAAAACGGAACCTCCAGAAGAATTTCCAGATTCCGATCATGGTAGGGTGTTTTGTTGCTATAGCTCTCTGGATTGCGGGAGCACGGCATGGGTTGGCGCTTGTGACCTGGAGTGTCTGTGCCTTCGTTCTGACGGTTATTGCGACGGAGTTTTGGAAGGGAACCCGAGCCAGAGCGCGTATTGAAGGGGAAGGTTTCGCGGTCGCACTCTTTCATCTAGTGACTAGAAACCGGCGGCGGTGGGGTGGCTACATCGTTCATGTAGGAATCGTGATGATCTACTTTGCCTTCGCGGGTGCTGCATACAATGTGGATGAGCGCCAACATGTGTTGCCGGGGGACCAGATCAATATCACTTCTCCTTTCGGCCATATTTACACGCTTACTTATGAGGGCCTTTCTGTCTCTTTGGGTAGGGGCCAACGCAACCTACTATGGCAAGCGATCGCTACGGTGTCAGTAGAGCAAGACGGGGTTGCAAAGGGCATCCTCACAACTGAGAAGCGCCAATACGTAACAAGTGATCAACTCATGACTGAGGTTGGGATCCGCTCGACAGTAAGGGAGGATCTGTACCTGATTCTGTCAGCGATGGATGATGTGGATGGGGCGCTCTCAGCCAACTCCAGTGCGCAGGGTATCGACCTGCAAGTTCTAGTTAAGCCGTTTGTGCTATGGATCTGGGCTGGTGGATTGATTCTCGCCCTGGGTACTGTGATCGCACTGTGGCCAAGTGTAGACCGACGCAGGAGAAGTAGCCGCCCAGAGCTAGAAGCTGTAACAACAGGTGCCCCAGCGATTGCGGGAGTAGCGAGGTAATCCATTGACTGGTCCGGTGTTGCCGAACTCCCTATGAGCACTGTGTTCCTGGGAGGGGCTCTAGTTGCGGCTGCGGTCACACTTTTCATTCTTCAGCCTATACTGAGTGGACTGCATGCTTCTCTCGATAGGGCCGAAGACGAATTGACTGATACCGAGGCCCGTAAGAGAGTCGCGCTACTTGCACTCCGTGATGTGGAATATGACTTCCTTGCTGGTAAACTGGACGAAAAGGATTACCTCTCGTTGAAAGCAGACCTCACAGCCGAGGCTCTGGAGGCTCTTGAGGCTGATGCAGAGGGCAGTGAGCCACATTTTCTTGATGACGATGTCGAAGCTGAAATAACTAAGATCCGTGCCGCACTCCGCTCGGGACTGATGTGCGTATCCTGTGGTTTTGGTAATGACGACGGAAGCCACTTCTGTTCGGAGTGTGGTCAGCAACTCAAGATTGGGGCGGTCGGCTGACCTCCGTATCCGTTCCTGCCCACCTAGGAGTTGACAAGAGGTCTTCGAGTGAGCCCTTGCTGCAAGCTCAGGGCCTGGTGCGCGAATACGGGACTGTTACTGCGGTTGACGGGATAGATTTATCACTGGCAAGGGGTGAGTTCCTCACCATCTTTGGCCCAAATGGTGCTGGTAAGACATCCTTGTTGGCTCTTCTAGCAGGGGCTCTTAGACCCAACTGTGGCCAAGTATGGCTTCGAGGTGAGACACTTGACTTCGGAGAAGTCGAGTGGCGACACAGAATCGGCGTTCTCTCTCACCAAGGCTTCCTGTACGGTCACCTTAGCGCTGAGGAAAATCTCCGGTTCTACGGGCAACTTTTTGGCCTCTCAGATCTGGACGATGTGGTAAATCACAAACTTCAGCATCTGGGCCTCCAAGACCGTGCCGGATCACTGGTCCGTGATTTATCCCATGGTATGAAACAACGACTTGCTCTTGCCCGAGCCCTCCTCCACGATCCTGATATTGTTCTTCTTGACGAACCCTATACCGGACTCGATCCATCGGCAGCCATAGTGCTCCAAGGCGTGCTCTCAGACCTTAAAGATGGTCAACGGACTATTGTAATGGTTACGCATAACTTGACTGAGGGCCTGGCGTTAGCAACAACGGCCGCCATCATGAATCGTGGTCGCTTTGTATGGCAGGGAAAGCGCGCTGAAATCGAGGGTGACTTCGGTCAGTTCTACTACGGTGTAATAGAGGGAGAAGAATGAGGAACTACCTCAAGCAGATCAGGACAATCCTCTGGAAGGACCTGCTTGTAGAGTTTCGTACCCGAGAGCGCCTTATCGCGATGGGTGCTTTCGTGGTGTTGGTGGCAATTCTTTTCAATTACGCTACTGACTGGGCCCGTGTTTCTCCTGAAGATATTGCTTCAGGCCTTGTCTGGATGACTATTATGTTTGCTGGCCTACTTGGAGTCGGGCGCACCTTTCATCTAGAGGCGGAAGATGGTGCTTTCCAGGGGATATTACTGAGTCCAGTACCGAAGGATGCGATTTTTATCGCTAAGGCTTTAGCTAACTTTGTGTTTCTTTATATCGTGGCTCTGCTGGTCGTTGGCGTCTTTATATTTTTTTTCGGACTTGAAGTGGGTGGCAGTTTTGGAATGCTTACACTGGTGATCGCTCTGGGCGTACTGGCCTTTGTGGCTCTTGGCACCTTGTTTACTGCTGTATCAACCGGGACCCGTATGGGAGACACACTTCTTCCGGTCCTCATTTTTCCATTACTTGCGCCGGTAGTCATTTATGGTACAGGTGCCACCAGCCAATTCCTTGCCGGCAGGCCGGTAACAGAGGCCGAGGGCAGTATAAGGATGCTTGCGGCGTTCGCTTTAACGGCCTTTTTCTTAGGCTCTTGGCTCTTCCGCTTCGTGGTGGAGGATTGATGTCAACTAAGAAAATCCTACTAGCTGGAACCATGCTGGCTATGATAGGACTCGTATGGCTTGGGGTGGTCTATTGGATGTCTTTCTTTTGGGTGTCAACTGAAGTCACCCAAGGTATCGCCCAAAGGATTTTCTATGTCCATGTTCCGGCTGCATGGACATCCTTTCTTGCGTTCGGCTTAGCTGCACTCTTCAGTGGGATGTACCTCTGGCTTCGCGATGAACGGCTTGACCGAGCTGCCGTTTCTGCGGCTGAAGGAGGGATGGTTTTTGCAACAATCATGCTCACTACTGGGCCTCTCTGGGGCAAGATCGCTTGGGGTACTTATTGGACTTGGGAGCCGCGCCTTACGCTAACACTGCTGCTGTGGTTCATTTTTCTGGGCTACTTCTTGGTCAGAAGTTCGACCGAAAATCCAGAGAAGGGCAAACGCCACGCTGCGGTGGTCGCGATCGTTGGTGCTCTTGATATCCCTTTCATTCACCTCAGCGTTATCTGGTTTCGATCACTGCACCCAGCGCCTGTGGTAATTAAACCAGAAGGACCGACTCTCCCCGGTGACATGCTCACTACACTCTTAATGAGCTTAGGAGCTTTCACTGTTCTTTTCTTGGGATTGTTCCTCCTCCGGTATTCACTTGAGAATCTTCGGTCTGAACTCGATACTCGCTCCCGTCATGCATCAGTATAATTACTATGAATCGTAACCAAATTCTTTGCGGTCTAGTCACGGGAATCACCTTCCTGGTTTGTACGATCACACTCTTTGCCCAGGAGACCTCAGAGCTTCCTGGTGCACAGCTTGCGGCCCAGGGTCTTGGTCGCCCCTACTGGCATGTTTTCATCGCGTACGCGATTGCGATCGGAATAGTCTTTTTTTGGGTTGTTTCGATTGGCCGGCGCCTCTCGGAGATCGAGAAGAAGATCGGCAGCTGAAAAGGCTTGAATCTGCTGTGACTTTATTCGGGCTAGTGGTGAGGAGTGATGAAGTCAGAAGTAAATTCTTCATCATTTTGTCTAGCCGTAACGATGACGCTTCATATACCCCTGTTCCAAGAACTTCCTAGAGCCTGTGTATATACTCGCATGAATATCTCATCGAGACGGATTCATTATTTGTCATCAGTAATGTTCTTTTGGTTACTATGCTCAGCTGTGCTGCTAAAGGCCCAGACTACAACGATGCCTAGCACACAACGGTATGGATCTGGACTTATAAACATTCCGATTGCTAGCGTTCTCCCCCACATGATGATTACAGGGACTTACTCGGGATTCTTCATGGATCTCAGTCGTACGATTGAGATTGATGTGAGCGGTAATGAGACCGGTTTTGGTCCCCCCATCAAACATTTCTCTTCTGATGCTTCTGTCACTTTGGGCCTGTTTGATCGTGTGGAGATTGGTACGACTCTACAGTCTTTCAATGAGCGTGATTTAGGCGGAAATATGTGGGGAGTCTTCGGCCGTGCGCAGTTACTAAGACCACAGAGCCAAGGATTGGGATTGGCTTTTGGCGGCAGGTATGTAACCGCGCCGAATTTCGAAGATGACGTCATATATCAGCCCACTAGACTGGGGGTACCCGACAAGCGATTCCGTAAGTCCTACGTGGGCATTGAAGACGTGCATACTCAATTAAGCCTATACGGTGTCGCGACTGTCCACATTCCAGGTTTCGATCAGAGTGCCCTCCCAGAGCACGATCTTACATTCACGGGTGGTTATGGCTCGGGCATGTTCAAGGATGGAGATGAACTTGAGTTCTACCGTTCCATAGACTCAGAGGGCTGGTTTTTCGGCTCAGCAGTCCATATTGGGGTTGGGAATAGCTCAGTACTGACTTTCATGAGTGAATACGACGGTTTCGATGTCAATTTGGGAGCTCAGTTCGATGTAGCAGGAATCCGGATTGGGGCACACTACCTTGCGGTGAACTATTCTGAGCCGTCGGGAGGTCATCACTCAGAGTATTGGAAACCGAAACTAGCTGTTTTAGGCTCGGTAGCTCTGAGAGTCAGAGGCAAGCCGGGTCTTAACCGCCCAACTCTTATGGAAAGGCTTACACCAGATACGGTGGTGCTTCCTGCTCCACCACCAGACACAGTTCGTATTGAGGTTGCCACTCTCCCTCCCGCTGATGAGGGGTCGTTGGTCAATCTTTGCCTATCCACAGGTGAAACTGTGCAGCTTCGCTTGACCCCTGAGGGTGACACACTGATTGGTCCTGACAGGATCCCACTGAACACCCTCCAGCCAGTTCTTGATTTCGCGGGAACCTATGCCGGAACTACTCAGTGGTTTGTTCGAGGTGATCCAATCTCCTTTGAGGATCGGATCTACGAGAAAATGGTAGGTGAAGGTCCAGTCGATTGTGAGCAGATCATGCGAGTGGGGCAGCATCTAGGGGTGGGTCTTTTCACGCCGAGAAATGCGGATCGGCCGTTTGAGAC
>PBPC01000022.1 GCA_002724575.1 Gemmatimonadota bacterium
GCAGGGACCCGTATTCTCATGTAAGAGCTTCTCTCACTAATGCGTGGCTTGTGGTAATCCTGATATTCCTGAATCTACCAAAATGATCCCGTTCCTAAAGATGGGGTCTCTCTCCTAACCGAACGCAAACGCCACCGGTAGAAGAAACGCTACGACAGCTGCCCATGCGCTATAGACGGGAAGGTAATCCCCGATGACGTGATCCATCGCATCAGGCCTGATTTTACGTCGGACTAAGCCAATATATGTCGCCAGTATCCATCCGAGATGTACGAGTGCGATCACGTTGACTCCGAGCACGGCCACACGGTTAGGTGTGATTCCGAAAGAAGCGACCCGGAATAGGATGGCCGACAGTGCAATGACATTGATCACGAGTGTCAAACTAACGAGCGCGAGATTGATGTAATCGATCAACCCGAAGTCCGACCCTGCTTTACGTTCCACTAATGAAAAAATCGAGATAGCGAGGACTAGCAGTAGCAGACCGTTGAAGGTGATCAAAGAAGATCGGTCAATGAATGGATTTGCGCCTTTGGCTAATGCAATCACCAGGTAGGTGACGATCATTATGAGAAAAAGGGGCGCAAAAACGTGAGCTAATACGGGTGCAATTGCTATGCGTCGATTGAACACCATATCGAATAGGTATGTTGCACCTACGGGCACGGCTACAGCACAAAAAAGTCCAATGTTCGGAAAGTACCATTCTTCGATATTGAGGTCGATCAATTGGAATAGGGCAAGGGTCAACCCACTGAGTACCATCCCACTGAGCCCGACCACGGTGGTGAGAATGACCAACTCGCCATTGTAGCGTAGGAATCGGACCCGAGCGCGCGCATCTCGCCAAGAATCTCCTAGGAAGGTCAAACCGAGATAGAACCACAAGGAAATCGGTAGGTGAATCAGTGCCATGACTACTGAATCAGTATAGTGCCAATCTTCCCCGAGCCTGATCGTTGGGAGCAGACTTATATAAACGATAGTTACCGTGGTTAGGATCACACCGGTGATCAGTAAGGCACGATCAGGACGCCTGACCAAGAAGTAGCCAGCGAGCCCTAAGATGATCCACAAAGGGGCAAAACGAGGATAGTACCACCACTCCCCGAGCCTGATCGCTGGGAGTCGGACAAGAGCGCCTACCGCGAGGCAGATTCCGAGCGCGTACCAAAGCCTAATTCCGTGTTTAGCACCCAGTACTGTTTGCTTGTATTCAAGGCGTGCCTTCCAAACCTGCAGCACAACAGAATCAGGTAAGGCATGAATTGCTTTGTCGACAGCTTCTCGAAACGCATCCGGATCTTTTCTATATAGTGACTCGAGTTCTTCCGGCTGGTGAAGGCGATCAATGATGAGGGAACTAGTTATGTGCATCTGGCCATCCATTTACTCTTAGAAAGTACCACTATCCTGCTGGCAAGATCTGTTCCGTGACTTGAGCCAAGCCAGTGAAATATCCTACGTAGGCTTCCGGCTAAGTTGCGGAGCAGAGGGGTTGTCAGGCAGTATTAAGTTATGAACAGAACTCTGATGATTGGACTCGTCCTGATATCGGTGGGCTCCATTGGTTTAGGGGCCCAAGAGCCGATGAATCTAGTGAACTTGGTCCCGCAGGGTGATAGCTATCTGACACAGGGGACTCTTGTACCGTACTCTGGCCCCGCATTTTCTGTATTCCCTACAGACTCTACTCGGATTAGGGAGCAGGGCACTCTACGGAATGGTACGTGGGAGGGTCTGTATGAGTCCTTTTACTTCAACGGACAGGTGGATTCTAAGATCGAGTACAGGGATGGAGAGTTCGACGGTTTGTTCGAGAGGTACTATTTCGATGGGCAATTATTAGCCAGGGGCAGCTATAACATGGGCGTACGGTGTGGTGAGTGGGTCGATGAAGGTGGCGAGCCCACTAGGATGACTTACCCGCCTTGCTCAAGTAACTAAGAATCTAAGTAGTTCCCTTGTCGCTCCATCACTCCAAGTTGGGGTCGATCACAAGCCTCTGAGTCGGGTACGCGAGTTCGATGCCTTCGGTCCGACTTACGGCTTGTAGTATCTCCTCCCATAGTGCTTCACTAGTTCCCCTACGTTCACGCGGGCGGCAGAGGTATCGCACGGTCAGCAATACCCCGCTTTCCTCCACTGATGTATAGACTGCTGGAGTGAGAGTGCGATAGTGGATCAGGAACCTCTGGTCTCCTTCGTTCCGGGGTCCTTGGGCTTCGGCAACTGCATCCTTGGTTATTTCCTTAGTGATTTGAGCAAAGAGGGTTTTCGCCTTTTTCCAATCACTTTCCAAGGTCACCAGAACTTTTAGTTCGTTCCACAAGTAAGGAAATCCAGCTGAGTAGTTGGCGAGTGGTTCTAGAAAAACACGTTGGTTTGGGATGTGGATCACCCGGCCCGTGCTTTGATCAGCACCCACCCAGTTCCCGATCTCCATAATAGAGAACTGGAAGATTCGTCGGTCGATGACGTCACCCGCATGGGATCCGATCTGTATGCGATCTCCGAGATCAAACGGGCGACGGAAAAGTATGAACAACCAGCCGGCGAAATCTGCTACAAGATCCCTGAGGGCGATGGCTAGGCCTGCCGATAAAAGACCCAGGAATGTGCTTAGTGATCTAAGAGCAACAAACCAGATTTGGATAACAACAGCGAGACCGATCAGAGAGGCGGTGTACGCAGAGGCTTTTGCCCATCGGTAACGGGATGCTGGATCTTCAACCCTTCTGCTGACCACTGCCAACAAGGCTCTGCGGAGGACAAACAGGATGATGATGACAAGGACAGAGATAAGCACTCGCCCCTGGGTTGCAGCATTCATGCCCAGAAGCTCAGCGCCGCCGGATGATGGTGATTGAATCAATATCAAAGCTTCTTGCACAGTCTCGCGTGCGATGCCTCGGGCGAACTCAGCAGTCCCCATAATCATCCACTGCATCCCTCTTCTTTAGTCAGCACGCAGAGTTACCCAACCCTCAATCTAAGTTCAACTCCAGTCCTAGTTTATACAACGGCGATCAGGACGATCCTGCTGACTACGAGCTGTTTACATTTCAAATGAGCAATTCTGATAGTGTCAGAATGCCAGCACATGCAGGAGCTAGTACTAGATTGTCATCGAGTGGCCAAGCTGACCGTTCCACTAGTGTTATGAGGCATGCGGAGGGGATTGCTATTGCGGGTGGATGCCGCACCGAAAGGATCAAGACGGCTACGACTAGAAAAGCGATTGTGCCCTCCAGTGTGCCTCCCAAGAAAGAACGCCTTCCCCATCGGCGTCCGAGATAACTGGCGGTTGGATCAGCCCAGGCCAAGACCAGAATCCCAGACAATGCAGCTGAAATGGGGAATAGTACGATCGCGATTAATGCACCCAGGATATACCAAGTGGACGATGCGATGCTCTGCGATTCTCGCGGAGATACCAAGATCTGGAAAAATCTGAAGAATAGAATGTTTAGGTGGGGCACTCGGAGTCTTATTAGGTCCAAAGCGAGTAATATCAGGAATAAAACGGAGAGACCGGTAATTGTCAGAGACTCAGATAGGTCTAGTTGGGTAACTGCGACGAATATGACCGTACCCGTTATTGCGTGAAAAATTCTGCGTCCCGTCTGGAGCCCTGTAGTTCTTGCGACAAGCTCTGCAAGTCGGTTGTTCTGATAAGGATCACGAATCAAGCAGGTCCTCCTACGTTGGCCTTTCTTAGTTCATAAATGTGAATCGTGAGCGCTCTACAGTTCCGATAAGGGTTTCAGCATTCGGCTCTCCAAAATCAAGGAAGCGGACCAGTTCGAGTTGTGGATCATCGGGTGATCCTACTCTTCAAGATATGGTTCTTAGGTGCTGGTTTAGCCGATCGGCCTCCTTGCTTTCAGTCCATCTTTTTGTTGAATGAATGGAACCCCCTTAGAAATCCAGTCCGGAGCCGGCTCACCCTTTAGGTAGTGTGCGAACCACTGAAGAATACGGCCCTGGTAGTCCAATTGGTTCTCTTTCTTCGCCAGCCCATGGTTCTCGCCGTCATAGGATAGCATCACCATCTGTTTCGCGAGGCGTCGCGCAGCATTGTAAAACTCTACACCCTGGTTGTATTCAACCGCTCCATCATTAGTACCGAACATCATCAACAGTGGTGTGTTCATGTTCTGAATATGGTGCAACGGAGAGTTATTGAAGTAAGAATCGTAGTCTTCCCACCATGGAACCTGCATACGGCCCTGACTGATCTCGAAGATCCGAGCATCCGTACCGCCACTATTCCAATAGAACGAGAGGTACATACTCATAAGATTCGTCAAAGGTGCTCCAGCAACTGCAGCCGTGAATAGATCATCTTGTGTGACGAAAAAGGTTGTTTGATATCCGCCCCATGAATGTCCAATCAGTCCAATTCGTTCCTCGTCGATCATACCGGTTGCGACTGCTGCTGCGACTGCAGGACGGAGTGTTTCCACGTTTGATTGCCCAGGGCGTCGATCTCGATACACGACATCCGGACGGAGCACGAAGTATCCCTCATGACTCCATATTTGGCCATTGTAGTAGCTGGTGGGATCAGGCACCTGGTACTGATGAAGAGACTGGGACAATAGCTCGTAGTGATAAACGATCATCGGGTACTTCTGTCCTGGCTCGTAGTCGGCAGGATAGAAGAGTGCGCCCTGAAGCCTGCGCCCCCATTCGTTCTCATAGTCGACGAGCTCTGATTTCCCCCAAGCGAACTCACTCTGGAACTCGTTAGTTGTGGTTACCTGACGTGGAGCAGACAAGTCTGCTCCAGCCACAAAATAGTCTGGAGAATCGTTAAAGCGCTCTTGGCGAACGACATAGACATCTGCGTTTTCCGCCTTCTGTAAGCGGCCTATTGATCTGTCTTCCCAGAGAAGCATCTCTGGATTGTCACCCGCCCGTGCGCGCGCGTATCCTGCCTGCTTTGTCCACTCACCGTAGGTCGAGTAGTAAAGCGGTTCGTCGGGACTGTATTCATCTGCATCCGGATCAAGATCCACGAGGCGATAACGGATCGATTCATCTGAGCCAAATGTGAGCGCACGACCACCTGATCCATCCAGATTGACTTCCCAGACATCCCATTGGTCATTGAGCAGAATCGCATCTTCACTCTCGAGAAAGCCCGCGATCCCAAACGGAGGCATCTGTTCTCGGGTCGGTGTCACATCGAGGTTCACAAACTGCGTTGCAACATTCTCAGTTATGTTTTGCTTTTCACCGCTGCGAAGGTTGTAGCTGTAGTAGTGCTCCCCTTCGAACCAGACCACGTAGCGCCCGTTCGGGGTTGCCCCGAACTGTAGGGTGAGCCGGTCCTCAATCAGTGTTTTATCACCCGTTGCTACATCAATCGCGTACAAGTCAAAGAATTGCTGGCGGAACATCGCATCTGTGTCGTAAGGGCTCTCGTCGCGGCCAACGACGTAGCTTCCGCCCTCAACCATAGATGTTAACTCGGTGAGATCATCACCAAGCTGGACGAAATTATTCTGATCTAAAGACCATGCAGAAAGGAAGTTTACTCGGCGGAGTTGTTGCTCCCGAACGCGCTGTTGAGGCACAGGATCGAGATCTAACGAATGCCATATTTCCACACCGGCGGGATCTAAGTCATCTTCTTCATCACTTTCACTCTCCTCCTCTGCATCTTCTTCCAACTCGGTTGCCGGCCTACGGTCTTGTATACCCACAAATAGGGTCGAGCCATCTTCTGACCATGAGGGTGTTCGAAATTCGACCATGCGCATGGAGTTCGGGAAAGTGTTGTTTGTGCGAGGATCAAGTTCAAAGCTGTCTGGGTCGTCTTGATCAAGGTCGCGCCATGCTAAAGCAACATGGGCCGTGTCCTCATATTCTTCGTCGTCAAACGTTTTTAGGACAGCCAGGTCAGCGGATTCTTCGCGCCAAGAAAGGCTACGGTACGTTGCTGCATCGGTCTCGAGAGAGCGGAGTTGTCCGCTGCTCGGATCAAAAACTGATACACCATTAGCGACTTGCCCATCTGCGTCTGTAGTAACAGCTAGCAGGTGTCCTTCATCCTGCCAAGCGAATTCTGAGACATTACCAAAGCTCATCACCGAGCCGGTAGCCATCGTGCGAATTACGACATCAACGCCGTCACTCTCCTTGTCTTCGGGCTTGTAGCGTTGGATGNCNAGATATGCGCCATCATCAGAGAAGGAGAATGATTCGATGTGATTGATTGTCTCTTGATCTCCAGTACTNAGGTTCAGTAAGCCCATCGAATTGTGAACCGGCTCATCAGCTTTCTGGGCGGCATCTTGTTCNTCNGGGGACATCTCAATCGCATAGGCAAGCCATGCNCCATCACTGCTGAACNCCGGNTGTGTAGCAAATGNAACGACTACCAGAGAGTCAGTGTCAGTGCGATGGANACGTAGTTCNCCCTCGTCACTTACTCGGTTGATTANTACGGCAAGCCAGTNGCCGGATGGAGAAAGAACGCCGTTACCTAGGCTCTCCCACTGGTCATAGTCGTCAGGGCCAAGAGTTGGCATATCTTGAGCCAGGACATTGGTCATACCTGCTATTAGGCAGGAAAGAGATAGGGCGATGATGTTTTTCCTGATCATGGCTAAGTTCCGCGTCGATGTTCTATGGACCAAAAGAGACTGAAGGCAGGGTAGGGCGGGTGCAGGGCGTGGACAAGGCTCATTTGAGATCTGAACCCCTTTATCGTTAGAAGTGTTTTCACTGCAATCACTTACATGAGTATCATCCTCAAATACCGGATGGATAGTGCCGCAGCAGCTGAGCCGTGCCGATATACAACGCGTTGATCTGTAGCTAGGGAGGTACCTCTCTAGGTTGCGGTCCAATAGGTAGTAGGAGCAGAATCAAGTTATGTCTCTGATTCAAAGCTCCGATTACTTACGACACGCTTTCCTCACTATTCCGGGAACAGGGGCTGTTGTCCTAGGGGGATGTGCCGTGACCGAGCAGGAGTAGATCAGATCTTTTCTTCTTAAGGCTGCACTGAACAGCGGGCGCCAGCCTGGAAGTCATCCAACTTTGCTAATAACCGCTAATGAGTTTGCCAATACTGCTCAGGACGCGGTAGAGGCAGCGCATATGATTGCCAACATTTTAGGAGCATCGTAGAGGATCTGGATGAGGATATATCTCCCAGTAGTGCTCCTACTAGTTCTGGGGTGTAGGCCACTGCCACCGGCACCAAGGGATATGAATACCCTCGATATGGAGGGACGAACTTGGATTGATCCGCTGACTGGTGAGCCGTTCACGGGTCCATACGAATCTTATTATGAGAACGGTGATGTTTATGAGCGAGGGATGTTTAGGGAGGGGAGATTCGAGGGGCCCTTCGAGACGTTCTATGACAACGGACAGCTCTACAGGAAAGGTGGATTCAAGATCTGGACGCAAGCAGAGCTAGAAGAACAAAGACCAAGAACTAGATTGGATGGACCATACGAGAGTTATTTCGAAGATGGTCGGTTATGGACGAAAGGCATCTTTGAAGATGGAGTAGAGTGTGGTGAATGGTCTGTAGACGGCGAGAATCTGACGTACCCACCGTGTGTTAGGGGCTAGGATTCTCGTGACCCAGTCCCACAATATCTAACTTTTCGAACTCAACCGCTAAACACATCTCTCATCCGCTGTTTTGTGGTCTGATCAGGCACACGTCCAAAGCCGGCCTGGATATTCTCTTCCATGTGTTCCGGGTTCGTCGTCTCAGTTAGCACGCACGTAATTGCAGGGTGCGCTAGAATGTATTTGAGGGAAAATTGTGCCCAACTCTCACAGTCGAAGTCTGCGGCCCACGGTGGTAATTCGCGATCGCTGACCTGACCGAAGTACGTGCCATTCATAAATGGTCTGTTGATGATTACGCCCATGCCGAGGTCCTGGGCGAGCGGAAGAATCCGTTCCTCAGCACGTGTTTCGATCACCGAGTAGTTGACGTGTACGAAGTCTGGAGAACCCGTTCTCATGAACGCTTCAAGCCGGTCGAAATTTCTATAGGATGAGACCGTGACACCGATATAACGTGCCGCCCCCGAATCCTTCATCTCTTGAAGTCTCGGCCAATGAGATTGAAGCCCTCTGAGGCTTTCTACTTGGACTAGATCTATAGTGCGGCGACCAAAAAGTCTCTCAGTCTGCTCAAGCTGTTGGATACCAGTCTCCTCGCTGGGTGTATTGATCTTTGTCGCGAGGAAGATGCCATCTCGGATATCCGGCTCAGCGAGCACACGCCCAAACTCGGCATCGATGTCTGGGGTTCTCGGTGAAGTGTCGACCAGGCGACCGCCGTGTTCAAGCAGCATGCGTATCACGGCTGCTACAGGCTCTGTCCCCTCGGTTGGGATCTCGAGAACAGGCTTAGATGACCCCAACCCTATGACTGGCAAGGACTCATCAGTCCCGGGGATCATTCTCGTGGGCAACGGCTGTTGTCCAAAAACGAGTTGCGGCTGACTGAGAATCACACCGAGCCCGCCTAGTTGAACCAAAAACTCGCGTCGAGTGCTTTCGCTGAACATCGCCATCTTCTTTCTCTCCAAAAGCGTAACAGTGTCGAAACCTTGATCTATTATCCCACCCATCTTCTGGTCTTGCATAGCAGGTAACATGCGATACTAGTTCTCGACAACGCCAGTCGAACGGTATCCCTGTGTATATCACGTGTGCATGTCGTACCTTATGAGCTATGTCGAAATAGCTAAGTCTAGAAATATGGTATATCCCATTGATCACAAAAAAAGCAGATAAAATCATTAGGCTTCCCAAGCTTCTTGCTCTTCTAGCTATGGCTCTGATGGGGTGCTCTGAGAGTGTCTCACGAGATGAGTCTCCACCGAACATCGTTTATATCTTGGCGGATGATCTTGGATATGGTGAGTTGGGGTCTTACGGGCAGACGTTGATCAAAACCCCCAACCTTGATCGGCTGGCTCAGGAGGGGATGCGATTCACGCAACACTATTCTGGTAGCCCTGTATGTGCGCCGTCACGTGCAACCTTGATGAGTGGTAAACACACAGGACATGGACTTATCAAGGATAACTTCGAGCTTGGCGGATGGCTGGATAGCGAGGAATTTGGTCAAATGCCTCTTCCAGCTGGCTCCTTCACGCTAGGCCGTATGCTTCAGGAAGTTGGCTACGTTACTGCAGCGATTGGGAAATGGGGCCTAGGTGGGCCAGGGTCTTCGGGTATCCCCAACGAACAGGGTTTCGATCTTTTCTACGGCTATCTGGACCAAAAACAAGCGCATAATTACTACCCGACACACCTATGGAGGAACCAGGTCTGGGACACACTAGATAACGCGTATTTTTCGCCACATCAAAGGCTGGAGGGTAACCCAGATGACCCGGCGTCTTATGAAGAATTCAGTGGGCGAGACTATGCTCAAGATCTGATGGCACTAGAGGCTCTGGATTTCGTTAATACCCACAAGGATGAGCCATTCTTCCTCTATCTACCATTCCCGATTCCGCACCTTGCACTCCAGGTTCCGGATTCTGCTTTGACTGAATATGACGGAGCATGGGAAGAGACTCCGTATACAGGTGACCAGTCATATCTGCCCCACCAAAGACCGAAGGCTGCGTACGCTGCGATGATCACGCGTATGGATGCACATATTGGCGACCTCTTGGCGCTCTTAGATGAGCTTGGTCTCACCGAAAACACCCTCGTGATGTTTTCAAGTGACAACGGCACTACTTACACCGGAGGGGTTGATGCTTCTTTCTTCGATAGCACTGCAGGATTTCGCGGTCTAAAGGGTTCGGTGTACGAAGGTGGTATCAGAGTGCCATTTATCGCTCGTTGGCCTGGAATGATCGAAGCTGGTTCATCCAGTGAACACGTGTCGGCATTTTGGGATATCGTCCCTACGCTGGCTGATCTAACAGGTAGCGTCGCACCTGATGATATCGATGGCATCTCATTGCTTTCCACACTATTAGGTACTGGCCAGCAACAAGACCATGAAGCGCTCTACTGGGAATACCATGGACTATGGGACGGCGCACAAGCTGTCCGTATGGGGGATTGGAAGGGCGTACGACTCGGTGGACATTCTAATGTTGATGCACCGATCGAGCTGTATGATTTGTCCATTGACCCCGGAGAAACAAGCGATGTGTCTGCTGACCACCCTGAGATCGTAGAACGTATTGCCGAGGTCATGGCTGGAAGAACTGAGTCTGAGATTCCGGGATGGAATTTCCCGGTGAGGACAGCTGGCAATTAGTCCGGTGTCTAATAGACGTAGGTGATTCCTGTCCTCAGCGTGGTATCCAGAGCTGAGATACCATCAGGCGGTCCGCTGTCGTAGCGCATATTAAATGATATCGTGAGCGCTAACTCATCCGTTACGGGCGTTGCAAGACGAATTTTTCCAAGCATGCGAAGATCATTGAAGTCGTCATACTTGGGTTGCATGTAGGTTGTGGAAGTGATCACAAAGTCTTCGGTTGGTACCACCCGCAGCGTTAGAAAACTGCTCCATCTCAACGTGCTCGTGTTAATCGGGTGTAGTGAATCTTCCGGTAGATTTAAGGCCTCGTGTTCGAGCACGAGAGAAGCCCCCATACCAAATTCTCCCCACTCTCCACTTGCGAATGCGGTCCGAGCTCCTCCACCGAGGACCATTCTGAAGTCGAGCCGCTGAGATCTGTCATAGTTCAATTGGCCAAACCACTCAGGTGAGATTCGTCTGTCGTAGAGGTAGGTCTTGCGGTAATGCAAAAGCCCTGACGATGCAAAACGGCTTTTTCCCAAAAGTCCAAGCCCTCCGTTCCCAACGACTAGTGTGGTTGTCAAATCGTTGACGTGGAATAAGCGAGCGTTCAGTCCAACTTGAATGAAATCCACATTACCTGTCCGGAGAGTCACGTTGCTACCGATAGAGCCTGAATAACCCATCGGTGGATCTTCAGTCCGGAGTGCTTCGATATCNACTTGTGCAGCAGTCTGTACNGGGAGAGCTGNAAGAAACGCGATGAACAANGAAAAGAGGTGNTGNCGAAGAGAAANAAGATTCAGGTNGGAGCTCATAGAGTATTCACAGAAGTCCGTCATCCGGTGAATGTGGATNGCCGTAACCTAAGCATGGATGGTGGAGTGAGTAGAGCCTCTNGCTTCGAAATGGGAATACGCCTAGGTCAATGACGTTGTTCGGATGGAAGGTGATTTGGTTGTCACTTCATCCTGCAAGTAACGGGCCTGACTACCAGTCAGCCGCCAGAAAGAGTCGAAAGAAGAGCAACAAAGCCAGCAGAAATTAGTGCAACGCCACCTGCGAGCATGCCGGTTCGTACACCGTCTCGTTCCTGAACTTCGATTGTGCGAACATCCCCAAGTACGACTCTGGCTACTGGACCCGCGTCTGTGGTACCGATGATCATACCGTTCGACACGATGGGATCGCTAAGGACCAGCTCACTTTCATCTCTTATCGCTACACGATCCAGATTGGGACTAGCCTCCTCGACTACACCAGCTTGTACCGTGATGCGCACACGTGTGGGTTGTTCCATCTCGACCACTTCTTGTGGGCTCACAGTTCTAGGCTGCCAGGTCGAGCATCCACTCAGTTGCAGAGTGAGCAAGAAGAGTAACAACCTGTGGGATCTTAACCGGGCTATGGTTTCCATTGGTGACCCATAATTGCAGAAGGTTCTAATCATGAAAGCGGGATTACAGGTAATTCGATCCGAGACTGATAAGCAGTGCCTCGATGTAAGGTAAGTGTTGTAGCCGAGCACTGCCCAGCAACACCGGTGCTGCAGAGATCCGGATGCAATTCGAAGTTCCCTGCGTCTGCTCCAGCTATAGAGATTCGGATACGGTGTCCTTCAGTGAAGACCCAACTCGTGGGTTGAAGATCAAAGCGCAGGTTGACAATCTGGTCATTTGCTAACGCATTCGCATCATAATCTTCGGCCCGAAATCCATGCCATGGAAGTTCAGGGCGCACAGGTCGGAGGCCTCGGGTTTGTAGTTTGGGATCCTGCATTCTGTGAAATCCGGCTCTTAGCTGACCTTCGGTTATGTAATTCGCTGTACCGTCTGGTGACACGTCACTCAGGTACACGAATACGTCCGCATCAGGTTGATTTGCACTCACCCAGAGATCTACTATTGGATGACCTGTGACCTCCAATTCAGTGTCCAGAGGCTCTGTTTCATAGGCTAGCGTTCGTTCATCTAACTCCGTTCGAACCATGAGTGAGTCTGGAGATCGCATCAGAATCCAGCGATTCGTGTCGTTGGAACCGAAGTCTGCGGTGTGTTCAAAGTCCACGTTGTAGTGATCTGATCCAGGCTCACCGATGCCAGGCTCGAGCGATCCAGACGGTCCAAGATGTAGCGACTGAATTTCTTGTCTTTCCAGCGGCCAGCTTTTTTCATGACGCCATCCGCGGTTCATGACATAGAGCAGTACTGGATCCTCTTCTGAAACGCCGGTATCGATTCCCTTGAGGCACCAGTCGAAAAAGCGGATTTCTTCGAGTACAACATCAGATGCAAGGTCTCCATCGTAGCCCAGTAAATCTTGGTAGGGTGGGGTCACGCCTTCGGGCACATGAAAACGGGGTCCGATTATCATCCGCATCCCTGAACCTTGTTCCATAGAGCTGAAGAGCTTGGTCGTTCCCTTCAGGAAACCATCAAACCATCCACCCAGGTTTAGCACAGATACACCGGATGCTGCCACTTTATCGAGCATTGCTCCTGGGCTGGTATCAATGAAGGAGAGGGTGTCATTTCCAAATGCTTGGATTGCATCTGAGAAGCGCATGTCGGGCTCAAGCAAGCGCCGGCCTAAGACATTATCTTTATGTTCATCAACGGCTCGAGCTAAGTAATGTTGTTCTCGAAGCTGTCCGTCTCGGTAGATGAGTTCATCGTCGTCAGTGAAAAGCGTGACATCTCCGCTGGATGCGAGTGGGATCTCATCGATCCACCGTCCGTCGCCGTCTTCATCAACGACTGGTGCTACCGGGAAGAATCCATTGTCAGGATCATTCTTACTAAGGTTAAAGGCCTGCAGGTGATCACTATACTCTGAGAGCCATCGAGTCGTAGTTATTCCACCGGGTCTCGTTCCTTCGGTAAAGGTGTCGAACATGATGACCCCCGGTGCGATGCACTGAAGACCTTCAGGTGCTTGGCTCGCGGTGGCGTATTGGCTCCAAGCCACATAGGACTGCCCCCTCATTCCTACAGACCCGTTCGACCAGGATTGGCTGGTGATCCAATTCACGATCTCAGCCCCGTCGGATCCGAGTCTGGGCATGAGAGGTGTTTGGCTCCCAAACGAAGCTCCAGTTCCTCTCATGTCGACTACAACGTAAGCGTATCCTAAGCCGATCATGGTGCGTACAGGTTGCGACAGAGATCTGTCGAAGATCGCTTCCTTGAGTCCTGTACGCCAACGAAGAGCTATCCTCTCCCATAAAGCCATACCCGGTAAAGCGAAGGCGCGGTTATATGGTGTGTACTCTAGGATCGTTGGGAACCTCGTTGTGAGTGATCCACTGTCATCTGCCGCGTCTTCAGGAACAAAAAAGTCTACTGCCAAGTCTGTTCCATCCCTAAGGCGGACGAAGCGGCTTTCCTTTCGAAACGAGAGAAACTTTTCAGTTACGTCGTAATCTGCGTCAAAAAAAGGACCGACAAGCGTCGTCAGCGGGGGCGGGTCGGACGTTCGGTTTGCCATTAAACTGGCTATTGCTAAGACCAGTGCGGTTAGGATTCCAAGGGTTGTGATTTTACGCATTGCGCGGGGTTGATAGTTGTGCGTTCAAGAGTCGGGTTAAGGACGGTTGAGCAGATTGGGGTCAGAGGATGAGGTGGGCAAGATCCTAAAGCAGCACGATTCGGTGGTAGCACACCTCTATAAATTCCAGGCCATTATCTGCGTCGGCTTCGTTCTCCGCGGCTTGTTCCACCGGTAAAGAAAGAAAATCCGAAACCAACTCCGAGGCTGCTTTTGGCAGCCCTACCGGAAGACCGGAAGTCATGATAGAAGAAGCCACTCGCTCGTAAGCCCAATCTATCATCGATCCTCAGTTTATACCCAATCTCTCCGGAGACCCCAAATTGAGTGTCATTCGGAGATCTGCGTTCGAGGTACCGGTCATTTTTATCGTCATCCCGATGTGGTCGAGGATCGCGCGTTGGTGGTGGGCGCCTG
>PBPC01000023.1 GCA_002724575.1 Gemmatimonadota bacterium
CAGCCCAGAACTTAGCCTCTACGAGAACCCTCTCGTGACCACGTACGTCGACGCCAACTAGATCAGGTCTTTCCCCGTCCAACCCTACTGCTTGGGACTTGAAGCGAGCCTCAGTTGGAACAGAGCACCCTGCAGATGTCAGGAGGCGGAGAAGAGACGCACGGGCGACCGAAGACTTATCCAAAACAAATAGTAGTGCCTCTGTCGCGAGGTCCTCACGCTGGGTTACGAATCTGCCCGCTAGGTGTGCAAGTAACGCACGACTCATGCTTACCGTCCTTGAGAAGTAGGTCTGCGAACCTGCCCCCTCACCGCACAGGACCGCAACTTAGACGGGGCTACCAGCCCCTACAGCAGCACGGTTACTCAAGGAAATGCTCTTCGGGTTTTGAGCAAGATTAAGGGGCTACCCTAACCACCCCAAGTGAATTTTAGCAGGTCTAGATAGTAGGCAAGAACGCATATCACGATCCCTAGAACTATCCATCCTGCCCGCTTCGTCCACCGCTTCGTCCACCGCTTCATCTTGGCTTGGTCATTTTCAGACCCAGTTGTTGAGCCACATTGAGGGCAGGGGTATTTGAACAGGACGCTCTCAAGGAAAATGTCACGGATGGATGCCCCCTCCGCTTCACGGCTCTCCATATAAGCTTTTATATCTACATCTTTCGCCAGTTCGCTACGAACCGCAGTACGGTATCCGCAATCTGGACAGATATAGTCACCAAGTATTCCCATCAGGCACCCTAACCTTTTTGAAACAGAGGTCTTCGAGCGACCCCTTAACGCTTGTTCTAAACATATATATCACTTTGCTCAGGGCACCTCATCTCAATCCCCTTAGAGCGGATATGAGTAGTGCTATCACTCTAGGATCTCTTGGGACTCCTGAAGACAAAAAGACTGGGGTGGACCCTAACGTAAATTGTGGATACGATGCGGTCAGGGGCATTTTCGAGGAAAGCATTACCGCTAACCAGAGCCACTGTTTATGAAAATTAAGGTCAGTCGTGACAAAAGGAGCTGGGGACGCTGGAGAAAATTAAAGTTGTACGTAGATGACGAACATTTATTTGATATAAAAGCAGGTGAAGCAATGATTATTGATATTCCTCCAAACGCAAAAACAATTCATGGAAAAATGGATTGGCTAGAAACGAATCTTTTATCTCTTGAGAATATCAGGGCAGGTGAACAGATAAAGATTGAAGAACCTTCTGCACAGATAGACGGGCGCAGATCAGTAGCAAGTATCCTGAGGAGTGTGTTCTTACCTAAGGTGCCTAACCCACTAGACATGAAGAGTCTGCCAATGAGACTTAGAAGGGATGAAGAAGAAGAGACAACGAGCTATCCAAGCAATCCAAATCTTTGAGCATCTAGTGTCTACCTCCCCTTGGTGCTGAAATTTTTGCAGAATTTTTTTTGAGGGCTGGGACTCCTAGCCAATTTGAAACTAAAAAATCCCTCACGCAAAACTGTGTTTATTGATTAGGCGTGACGCACAGCCAAAAAGGGGGTGCCCGCCCCCCCCCTGTGTCAGACTAGCAGTTCTCGCCAAGCACTGAGCGTGCTTGAGGACTTTCTCTTAGATAGGTAATATTGGGCATGGTGAGAGTCGTATCTGCCTTATTGATCGCAGTTAACGGAATTTCGTTCGCGTGCCAAGTATTACACATCTGCTTGGACCATGTTGAAGCTCATCCCACGTCGGAGCATGCCCTCGAAGGGCACACTCAGCTTGAAGAAACTGTTAACCACCTTGTCGTCCAACCCCACGGTTCTGAATCCATTCGCACAGTTNCCGAATGCGAGATGGCCGCCTGCGGTACACAGCGGGGGGTAAGAGCTGANATNTCTACTGTCGACCATGCTGACTTGTTAGACAAAACGACTTCGCAGGNTNGCCAANCCGAGCAACNACCTAGCTACGCCCTAGACCCTCCTCCCCCTCGGGTTGTCTGANCATCTAGAAGCACNCTTAGAGCTCATACAAAACAAGGGGTAAATAATGTNTGCAGTACGGANTGGTATTCTGCCAGCGGTCGTGATTGTGACAATGTCAATCGGATCGTTTGAGTCAACTCAGGCNCAACATCAGGAACATCCTAGGGAAGGGTCATCTCACCATATAAGGGCACCTTCTACCGTGATGGGACTTCATTCCCTTTCTCCTGGGCAAGTAATGATGACTTATCGGCTTGGGTCGATGAAAATGGGGGACGACCACCAACACATAGGCAGAACACACGTCACCCCCCAATCGATCCTTAACGATTATTCTGTGGTGCCATTACGAATGACAACCTTAAGCCACATGGTCAGTGCTATGGTTGGTCTCCCGGGTCGTATAACAGGCACCCTAATGCTCCCTGTGATGCGCCGTTCAATGGATCACAAGACCAGTATGGGCAATGAATTCTCCACACAGTCAAGAGGCGTTGGCGACTTGGCCTTCGGCTTGGTTGGTAATCGCCAGTTAGGCAATAAAGTCACTGCGGGTCTCGGTTTGTCTTTATCAGTCCCGACTGGGAACATCAATGTTACAGGTGTGACACCGGCTAGCCATCCTCAAAGCGCGCACTTGCCATATCCTATGCAACTCGGATCAGGGTCCGTAGAGGTGAGGCCGGAGGCTACGGTTTCGATGCAGTGGCCTGGCCTGAGCATTGGTGGGCAGGTTGCAGGAGTATTCATTACAGGAGAAAACACTGCGGGGTATAGACTAGGACACAAGACTGCATCCTCAGCCTGGATCGCTTTCGGATTGAATTCCTTCACGGACGCTTCAGTCAGGCTTGCCTATAACCGCTGGGGAAATATCAGTGGGTTTGACTCTCGCATTCACGGTCAGCTCGGTATCGTGCCTACGGCCGACCCGAGCTTGAGGCAGGGTCGTGAGTTGCTGATCGCACCAGAGTTAAAGATCTCGGGGGGAATATCACCATTGGGGTCACATGCCCTCTCCTTAGGCATTGAAGTACCACTTTGGCACTCTCTCGTTGGCCCCCAGCTTGGGTTAGGCTGGGCCTTTCGTTTAGCCTGGACCACCTCGATGAATTAGGGAGGATGAGAATGTGAGCACTTGCACTTTTTCTATACCCTTGTTCCCACGCCCGCACGGAGCGTTCCAAGATCCCTCCTCCACTGTGTGCCATCTGGGACTAGTGCCACCCCTACTACTGCCAGACGGGGGGGTATCGGCAGAAATCTCTCTGCCTCCGATTAGCCCCTGGATACCTCCCAAAGGCACCGATAGCGGGAGACTTATGGGAGACTTGAGAGCAAAGTAGTGCCCCATAAGCAAAACCCCACAAGCGTGTAAATACTTGTGAGGCTTTGATTTATCCGAGTGCCCCGCCAGGGACTCGAACCCCGAACCTACTGATTAAGAGTCAGTTGCTCTACCAGTTGAGCTAGCAGGGCGTATCAGCCAGATGCGACCGCAGCGGAAAGGTATCCGTGAGCAGAATTCGGTCAATCTCTTCTCAAACGTATCTTTTGGATGATTTCATCCAGCCTTTGCAGGAATGTCGAACGGTCTCTCTTTTTGAACTGGGCAGGCCCACCAGTGATCTCACCAGATTCCCTTAGTTCTGCCATGAGTGTCCGAGTGGCGATTGCCTCTCCAATTGTCTCTTCTGTGAACACTCGACCTCTTGGGCTTAGTACACTAGAACCTGCCTCTAGACAACGAGCCGCCAAGAGAATGTCCTCGGTGACAACGATCTCAGCTGGACCAGCCTCTTGGACGATCCGATCGTCTGCAGCATCGAGTCTCCCTTCATTCTCCACCACAATCAACTCGATCCAAGGCTCACTGGGCACCCGCTGCCATCGCTCAGAGACCAATACGACATCTAATTCGCAGCGTTTAGCAACCCGATAGACCTCCTCCTTGACCGGACAAGAATCTGCATCGACCAAGATTCTCACGGGGGAGGCGAGTTCCTCAGAACGCGTTGATGCCTGTTAGGGCCTGACCTAGGATAAGCGAGTGTACGTCGTGGGTACCTTCATACGTATACACCGATTCAAGGTTGGCCATATGCCGCATGGAATGGTATTCGACCAGAATTCCGTTTGCACCAAGGAGTCGCCGAGCTTCACGCGCTACATTTGTTGCCATATCACAGTTGGCGCGCTTCGCGAGTGATACCTGCTGTGGTGTCATCGTGCCTTCATCCTTCATGCGGCCCAAGCGGTAGCAAAGAAGCTGACCCTGGGTGATTCCGGTGAGCATGTCAGCGAGGCGCACCTGCTGAATCTGCTTGCCACCGATTGGTGTTTCGAACATCAAGCGTTCCTTGGAGTACGAGAGCGCTTCATCCAAACAAGCCATAGCCGCTCCGACAGCTCCCCACGTGATTCCATACCGTGCCTGCGTCAGACACATAAGAGCATTCTTGAGACCCGCGCTTCCACCGGGCATCATCGCAGTATCGGGTACTTCAACATCCTGCAGAACCAGTTCACTAGTATCGGATGCTAGAAGTGAAAGCTTTCCCTCCTGGTCCTTCGCGCTAAAACCTTGTGTGTCCGTTGGCACAACGAAGCCCCTGATACCATTCACATCACCAATCTCACCGGTCTGAGCCCAGATGATTGAGACGTCAGCCATTGATCCATTCGTGATCCACATCTTGGCTCCGTTCAACAACCAGCCATCTGATGTCTGTTTTGCGGTGGTAATCATCCCCGCTGGGTTCGAACCATAGTCTGGCTCAGTCAGCCCAAAACAACCAATCGCTTCACCTGAAGCCAGCCTCGGAAGCCACTCTGTGCGGTGTTCTTCGCTACCAAAAGCGTGGATGGGGTACATAACTAGTGCACCCTGAACCGAAGCAAAGGATCGGACACCGGAATCCCCACGTTCGAGCTCCTGCATGATGATTCCATAAGCCACATTATTCAGTTCGGCGCATCCGTACTGTTCTGGTAGGTTGGCACCGAGCACTCCTAATTCCCCAAGTTCGGGGATGAGGTCGGTCGGGAACCGACGTTTATGGTACGCTTCTCCGATGACCGGCATCAGCCGATCCTCTACCCAATCGCGTACAGTGTCTCTGATCATCCGCTCCTCTTCTGAGAAGAGGGCGTCTAGGTCATAAAAGTCGATGCCTTGGAAGCGGGCCATCGTCTGAAGTCCGTTCTGAGAGTGTTAGGTGCCCGATAAGTTTCGGGGTGCGTGGAAATCTAGCTCGTCCTCTGCGAAGGGGTAGCGCTCTAGGGGGAGTCGAGAGCAGGTGGCGTGGCTTCAACTGCTCGTGCGTTCCGGAATCGCATACCACCATAGATGACCTCTCTGGCGACTTTTGATCCAATCCAAATCGCGGCAGCGATCGTACCAAACCAACCTCCAATCACTAGATCGGTCGGCCGAATCACCGTCCAAACGTAGATCGCAACCCCAATCCCAAATACGAGTCCTCCGCCCCAGCCCCACCAGGAGGCTCGATTCCGAGCCCGAATCCTGCATCGGTCGCACCATAGCAACCGATCTAGGTACATCTGATCATGCACCTCTAGACAACGAACACATGTGACTTCCCCGGGGTATCGGTCACGCCAGGTTGGACGGTCACTTCCCATCTGCTCCCTCTTCGCTTTCTAGGCTAAAGCTTGCACCAGAGCATCAGTGTACTCAGTGGTCGACGCACCGCCACCCATATCAACAGTAAGAGCCTGACCAACCTGGATCACATCATCTATGGCCGACCTAATGCGAGCGCTAACCTCATGCTGGTTGATGTGATCTAGCATTAGACAAGCTGACAAGAGCAAACCTGTAGGATTCGCGATCCCCTGACCTGCGATATCCGGTGCCGAACCATGCACGGCTTCGAACATTGCGGTATCCGTGCCGATGTTGCCGGCTGGAGCAAAGCCAAGCCCACCAACCAATCCAGCCATGAGATCAGACAAGATGTCTCCGAACATGTTCTCCATAACAAGCACATCAAATCGGTAAGGATCCAGCACAAGATGCATCGCAGTCGCATCAATGATACGGTCTTCCCACTCGATGTCGGGGAAATCCTCAGCAACCTTGCGTCCTGCTTCCAAGAATAAGCCTTGGGTGTACTTCAAGATATTCGCCTTGTGCGCCAACGTGACTTTTTTCCTTCCATTGGCTCGGGCATACTCAAATGCGTACCTACACACTCTCTCCGCACCGAATCTTGTGATGATCATTACTGACTCCGCAGCAGCACGTGGATCTCCATGCATCCCGATATGGTGCTCTACGCCAACGTAGAGGCCTTCGGTATTCTCACGAATCAGAACGAGATCTATGTCTTCGTAGCGACCACCAGGTACAAGTGTCTTAACTGGGCGAACGTTGGCGTACAGATCGAAGGCCTTCCTGAATGCCACGTTGATAGACCGAAAGCCCGAGCCGACAGGAGTAGCTAGTGGCCCTTTGAGGATGACGCCATTCTGTTCAGCAGAATCCAGAGTGGCTTTCGGTAGTGGATCTCTAACCTCTTTCAGCGCGACAAGACCAGCGATTTGCTCATCGTACTCAAGGTCGGCATCAGCTGCCTTCAGAACCGCAATCACGGACTGGGTAACCTCTGGACCAATCCCGTCTCCCGGGATCACGGTAATAGTTTGCGACATCAGGTCTCAGCTATTCTAAGTGCCCTAACCAAGTCCATAGAGGACCCGGCTCATTTGCTGCGAGCATACCTTGGATTGTAGTTGTATTCCTCCGCGTGGTCTTCACCCCAACGGACAAGATCCTGGAGAAGCGTGACACGTTGTGTACCGTTCACACGTGCTCGCCCCGCAATATTGAGTGCCCTACGCCACTGAATATCACTCAAAGCGTCTCTACCCAGGAGTACGTTCGCAACCTCACTCTCTCCCACCACAGTTATAACTCGGATAGCAGCCAGGCTTGGATAATCATTTAACAGATGTTGGGTTTCTTCACTAAATAGGAAAATGTAAGGACCGACTTTTGCCCACAGTGTACCTCCACGCCGGAGTTGCCGCGCAGATTGGCCAACAGTTATCACTGCGACGTTGCCCGCAACCTCAGCGCTGAGGGGACCTTCATAAAGGTAGTGAGCCTCAATTTCAGCGCTGGAGGGCAAGACTAAATCGACCGGTTCTCCACACCCTACGAGGGTGAGGGCCAGTAAAATCATTGATTTAAGCCGAAACATCATCTCATAGGTCCGTTATGCGAACGTTATCCTACTCAGGATATATTATAGCAATCTTCGGGCCAACAATTCTGCACAGCTCGCATCAGACACCGTCTTAAGATGTTGGAGACATCCTTGATAGGTGTAGTTTGGTAAGGTAATCATCGTCTCATTTAATAGGAGACCTGAGTTGATCGTACGGGCCCAATCAAGCCTGATCGCTACGGCAACATTAGGGATCTTGGCTTCTTCTTGTGGGGTTTCTGAGCCTGAGCTTCCGCCACATCTCGAGTTCTCTCAGCCAGTGCTCGAGCTTGGACTCGAGCGAACAGGCCAGGTAGAGATCCGTAATACAGGAGGGCGGTCGATTGGTCCGGTCGAACTCATACCGGGTGAAATTCGTGACCCAGGTGGATCAATGGTACCAGGATCACGATTGTCACTCGATCCTGGCGAGGTACCTACTCTCAACCCAGGAGACGAGCGTCTTCTCACCTTGGAACTTTCTCTAGATGGATCGATGAACTCTGGTGAGTACGAGACTTGGGTGCGTGCTCGCAGTCCAGAAGTAAGTGCTTTGCTGGCCGTGCAATTCACGGTTCTTAGCGAATTGGAAGCGGCTGTCACGAGTGTAACAATCATAGCCCCTTCCTTCGACCCCAGGGCCGGGGACGTAATCAACCTGCCCCTAGAAGCTCGCGATACGGTGGGCACCTTACTACAGGGAGTCCCCGTATACTGGTCAGTCCAACCATCGCAAGCCGGATACATTACAAAAAATGGACGATTTGTGGGCTATAAGACTGGACCAATGTCTGTAATTGCGCAGGCTGGCACCATCTCGGACACATTGGCACTCGATATCCTGCATCGAAACATTGACGGTTCATTCATTGTGGCCCGTACTGGCCGCGAGGTCGAGCGCTATACCTCGGACCTTTGGCTTCATGGGGACGCCCTGTACAGTGGTACGTGGGGCACACGACAAACGGGAACACAGTCGAGTTTCGGTAACACCCTCAACATTTGGGACATCTCAACCTCTGGAACAACTCTTCACACTATAGAGAAAAGTTTCTCGATTGAGATTGATGCAAGGGTGGTGAACGACGTCAAAGTCAGGGCTGACGGGGAATTGGCAATCATCACCCATGAAGGATCGGATGATGCCCTGAACGGAATCACGATACTAGATCTCGATAACCCACTCGAGCCCACGGTTGTAAGTCGATTCACAAGTGAATTGGAGTCAGGCGTACATAACGTCTGGATAGAAGGAGACTATGCGTATCTCGTCGTGGACGGCGTAGGAAACGGACTCCGGATACTCGACATTTCTGACCCTGAAAATCCGAGTGTTGTGGCTCGGTTCTGGGCTGGAGAGAGCTTCCTTCACGACGTCTACGTAAGGGATGGCTTGGCGTTTCTCTCACATTGGAATGCTGGACTGGTAATCCTAGATGTTGGGAACGGCATTGCGGACGGATCACCCGAAAACCCAGTTGAAGTATCTAGGCTCTCAGAGCTCGGTGGGCAGACACACAACGCGTGGTACTGGCCAGAATCAGGCTATGTCTTTGTTGGTGAGGAAGATTTTGACTCGCCGGGAATTATGCACGTTGTCGATCTGCGGAATCTTCTGGAACCCCGAGAAGTGGCAACATTCAGAGTGCCAGGTCAGACACCACATAACTTCTGGCTTGATGAGGGCAGCGGGACACTCTATCTGGCTTGGTATGGAAACGGAATTCGAGCACTTGATGTCACTGGTGATCTGCTGGGGGAACTAGATCATCAGGGTCGTGAGATAGCCGGGTTCATCTATAATGGCGGATCTGGTACTACTTGTAACCGAGGAAGCGGAGACACCTGCACCTGGGCACCACAGGTTCACGGAGGTCTTGTCTGGGTTTCGGATATGAACCAAGGACTTGTAGGACTCGAGCCACCGAGGTGATCCAGTACCTTATTAGGGTGACGTCCCAAGTACTTGTGGGAGCGGTGATTCTGACCACCGCATGCTCACCTGTTCCTGCTGAACGTCTTCTTGTCACTTCAGGCTTCACTGACCAAATCTTCGTACTTGATGCTCGCACCGGCCGGGTGACTGATTCTTTGTCACTAGACCGTCGTCCTGGTGAGCGTGATGAGCCTCACTCTGTCACTGTATCGCCAGATGGCTCCTATTTCTATGCGACCCTGTCACACGGAGAACCGTCCTTTTGGAAATACGAATCAGACGGACTGCGTTTGGTCGGCAGGTTAACCCTACCGGCCAATGGAGCCTCCCGTGTCCGATTGAGTCCTGACGGGTCACTTGCAGCTATTCCTGACTATTGGCTAAGCGGAGGGGGAGTCAAGAGTCGCGTGGCCTTTGTACGGACTGATGACCTGACCGTCGTGGCAAATCCCAAGCTATGTCCAGCACCTCATGATGCGGTCTTCTCACCAAGCGGAGATCGTGTAGCAGTGATTTGTCCGCTCAGTGATGAGTTGGTGATCATAAGAACTGACGGATTTGTTGAAATTAACCGCTCTAAGATCGGAGATACCGGAGACAGGCCCTTAAATGCCGCCTGGCTGGCCGAAGAGAAAAACCTTCTAGTGGCTTTGGCCAATGGGAATAAACTCCTGAAGCTAGAGATCAGCGAGGACATTCGTGAAAGCTCTCAAGTAATCACCGGTACTCAACCAGCTCAGTTAGCAGTTGCTCCTGGCGGATCACTTGTAGTTGTCGCAAACAGAGGCTCTGACTCCATAACGATTACAACTCTAGATGGCACCAGATCTACTGAAATCGAGCTACCTGGGCCGCACCCACATGG
>PBPC01000024.1 GCA_002724575.1 Gemmatimonadota bacterium
CCGATGTACTATTCCCAAGTGCGCATTGATCCGAGTAATTCGGACCGCATCTACGTGCTCGGGGGCTCGCTAATGGTGTCAGATGATGCCGGGCGCACATTTCGTAGCGATGGTGCTACACAGATCCATGTCGATCACCACGCATTATGGATCAATCCCAAAGACCCCGATCACCTTATTCTAGGAAGCGATGGTGGTATAGCCGGGTCATGGGACGGAACTGGGCATTGGCGAATGTTCGACAACGTTGCACTCGGCCAGTTCTATACGATCTCCTATGACATGCGTGACCCGTATTACGTCTGTGGAGGACTTCAAGACAACGATGCCTGGTGCGGACCCTCTAATACCAGATCGTTCCATGGCATCCGCAACCAGGACTGGTATGAGACTACCTACGGCGACGGATTCTGGACCGTGGTCGACCCAATCGACTCTACAATAGTCTTTTCAGAATCCCAGAACGGTAACATGAACCGCTATGATCTAATCACAGGTGAAAAAACTGCGATGCGTCCGATTACTGGACCACGAGCAGAGGGTGATACCACTAAAGCTTACCGGTTCAATTGGAATTCCCCTCTTCTGATTTCCAAGCACGATCCCTCCACCATATATCTGGGTGCGAACTATCTCATGCGCTCACGTGATCGAGGGATGACCTGGGAAGAAGTCGGTGGAATGGATCTGACAAAGAATATCGACCGCGACACCCTAGCGATCATGGATGTGCCTGGTTCAGAGCCGCAGATGTCGATACATGATGGGATCTCAACATACGGTAACCTCACTACCGTTAATGAATCCCCTATAACATCCGGTGAAATCTGGGCAGGCACTGACGACGGAAATGTTCAGGTGACCATGGATGATGGAACAACATGGGAAAACGTAGTAGGTAACATTCCGGGACTTCCGGAACGCACGTACGTGAGTCGTGTGGCACCGTCCGCACATGCCCAGGGACGTGCTTATGCTACGTTCGATGGGCACCGAAACGGGGACTTCGCACCATATGTGTTTGTTACAGAAGACTTCGGACAGAGCTGGAGTGCGATTGCGACAGGCCTGCCAGACGGCTGGTCGGTCAATGTAATCGCTGAGCACCATCGCTCACCCGATCTCCTTTTCGTTGGAAATGAGATTGGGGTTTACGTCTCGATTGACCGTGGCCAAAACTGGACGCGCATCAAGAGCAATCTGCCGGTTGTGCCCGTTGATGATCTCGCAATTCATCCCCGAGAAAACGATCTGATTGTTGGCACACACGGACGCAGCGCTTGGATCTTAGCTGATGTCACTCCGCTTGAGCATTTATCCACGGAACTGCTCAATGAGCCCGGACAACTCTTCCCCCAAAAACCTGTTACGATGTGGGCACAAAAAGGGGATTGGCCGTTCTACGGAGCTACATACTCTGCTTCGAATCCTCCACGTGGCGCACTGATCCGCTACTACCTGAGTGATGACCAAAATGAGGGTGATCTAGCTGAAAATTCCGCAGCAAATGAATCGGAAAATGAAGGGCCAATATCCGACTCAGCAGAATTTTCTCTTACGATTGAAAACGCACGAGGGGAGCATATTCGAACACTGACCACGCCTAGTCTTGCCGGGATCAATGAGGTGGTATGGGATTGGCGTTACGATGCACCCTACGAGACAGATGAAGCACCGAATGAGGGAGGTGGCGGCTTCGGAGGAGGTCCTCCTCAGGGACCCATCGTACTTCCTGGTACATACACAGTGGCGTTGGACGTAGGAGCACAGAGCTACTCGACCACAGTTGAGATCGCTGCAGACCCGCGACGTCTCATGGCCAATGAGGACCGAATGGCTCGCCAAGAAACACTGATGAGCCTGCATACACTGGCGAAGCCTATTTACGAGGCGACTGAAGCAATGGAGCGCTTAAAGAACCAACTCACTGAAGCAAGCAATCTTATCTCTGAGCATGAAGAGTTACCGGAAGCTCTAACCGCCGAACTCGAAGTGATCGAGGACGATCTCTCTTCGATAGAGAGCGAACTCAGAACAGTCAGAAACAATGCTGGGATTGCCGATGATATTCAGGCATCTTCCACGCTGCCCACATCTGATCAACTTTGGCAGGTAGACGAAGCTTGGGATACAATGCCGAATCTACTTGAACAGCTTAACGAACTAATATTGAATCGCCTTCCAACCTTCTACCAGATGCTGGATTCTGAAGGTGTGCGACCCCATCCTGGTGATGCGATCGTACTACCCTCGAGGCGAGGACGCAGGTAAACCCCTAGATAGGAAAGCTGGATATGGAACAAGCACCTTTGTCCCTGACTAAGAAATCCCGAGCACTCATGATTGTTGCTGCGGTGGTATTCGCTTGTCCTATTGGAGCCGCTGGACAATCAACCCCACCCTCGGAGCCACCAGCCGACTGGGGGCCTACGGCAATTGACTACTCAAATGTCCCCTACCCTTATCCGGTTGAGTATCTTGATGTAAGTCTGGATGGAGAGGACTACAGGGTTGCCTATATGGACGTAGCACCCTTAGGCCAACCGAATGGGCAAACTGTAGTAATGTTTCACGGTATGAACTTTTTCGCGGCCGCATTCGGGGTCACGATTAAAGCACTCACCGAAGCAGGTTTCCGTGCGATCGCAGTTGACCGACTTGGCTATGGACGCTCGTCTAAGCCCGTAATCCACTACAACCTCCACATGCCCGCGCGTCACACAAAAGCACTTCTCGACAAACTCGGCATTGAGCAAACCGCAATCGTTGGTCATTCAATGGGGGGAATGGTCGCTACGCGCTTCGCCTCCACCTATCCCGAGACCACAACTCATGTGGTGATGGTTAATCAGATTGGGTTAACGGACTCACGGCATGGTCGTGCATGGACTGATCCTGATGCAGCATATCAGAGCGCACTAAGAACCAGTTATAGATCCGTCCTTTCGGGTCATGTGCGCTACTATCCGCGAGGCTGGAAGCCGGAATACCTCAAGTGGGTGAAGTATCAGTACGGTCTGACGTTGAGCGGCCATTGGCCACAGATGGCCAAAGTCAGGGCCGCACAGCGTCAGATCTTATTCGAGGACCCAGTAGTCTATGAGTGGCAGCACATCGCTACTAAAGCACTCGTTATAGGCGGAGCAGACGACAGACTGGTCAATGATTATCCTGCGGCTGCACGACATGTGGCCGAAGAGCTACAGAATGCTGAGTTGTTTATCTTTCCGGAGATTGGACATGCTCCAGCGTTCGAGATCCCGGATCAGTTTCATGCAGAACTCATTCGGTTCCTAAAGTCAGACCCCAGTGAACCAGCTGACCAAGAATGGCGTGAAAGCAATGTCGGTCGGCGTTGATAAGTAGAGAACTCTAAGAGATCAGCGCAGGCCTGCGAAAAAGTCACGGATATCCTGAACCAGTAGATCAGGTTGTTCTAGTGCGGCGAAATGTCCTCCGCGAGGCATAACTGTCCAGTGAACGATGTTATACTGGGCCTCTGCCCACTTGCGTGGTGTAAAACTGATCTCTTTCGGAAAAATCGCAGCCCCAGTTGGGACTTCTACGAACCCGACTGGTCGGGTTGCCGGCGTTCTACGTGACTCATAGTAGATCCTACTAGCTGAAGTAATCGTTTGAGTGACCCAGTAAAGAGTCACATTGGTGAGTAGCTGATCCTTGGTGAACACACTTTCAAGATCCCCATTATGGTCACTCCAGCCATGGAACTTCTCGACAATCCATGCAGCTAAGCCGGCCGGAGAGTCATTAAGCCCATAACCCAAAGATTGAGGTTTTGTACCCTGAAGGGATTGATATGCACTTTCATTGGCGAATGCGCGGGCACGCTCTTGTCTTAGTTCCAGTTCCTCAACGGGGACCCCTTCCTGGGGATCCGCTTCACCCCTTGGCGGTCCACCCAAGAGAAAATTGGAATGCAACCCTATCAAGCGATCAGCGTAATTTCCCGCCAAGACTCGACCGATAATCGCACCCCAATCACCTCCCTGTGCACCGTAACGCTCATAGCCTAATCGTTCCATCAGTGAGGCCAAAACATCCGCCATACGCTCAGGATTGTATCCGCGCTCTTCAGGTTTATCGGAAAAGCCATACCCTGGCAGAGAGGGGATCACGACATGGAACGCATCGGCCGGATTCCCTCCGTACGCTTCAGGATTGGTCAGTGGGCCGATTATATCAACAAACTCAACAAACGAGCCCGGCCAACCGTGAGTGAGTAGCAGCGGGATCGCCCCATCGACCGGAGAAGGCTCATGAATGAAATGGAGATCCAGCCCATCGATCGCTGTTTTGAAGTGATCAAAACTGTTGAGTTTCTCCTCTTGATCTCGCCAATCGAATTCGTCCTTCCAGTATTCAATGAGTTCCTTCAAATATTCTCGGTTCATGCCATAGTCCCATCCAGTTCCGGGGATCTGGTCTGGGAGGCGTGTCCGCTCCAGACGATTGTTCAAGTCTGTAAGCACTTCACCGGGTACTGAAATATCGAATGGGCGGATCTCTTCGGCATTCATTGTCGAATCATCTTCGGGGGGGGAGTCAATCGTGCATGCTGTAAGCATCCCGAACACGATCAGAACCAGAGCAGTGATTACGATCCTACTTCGGATAAGCTTACTGTGCTTTTCCATGGCTACCTCAGTTTTGGAGCGCAAACACCCAGATGACGCCACCCTCTGGTACAAATATCTCAGTGCCAAGATCTCGGTTGATACGCCGGGTCATCGATGCTGCGTCCACACCCCAACCTGACTGCACAGCAATATATTGGACACCGTCGATCATATAGGTCGACGGTACGCCAATCACTCCCGAGTTTGTCCCGTGCTCCCAAAGTTGGTCTCCGGTTCGTGCGTCGAACGCTCGGAAATTACGATCTGTCGTCCCTCCCATGAAAACCAAGTTACCAGCCGTCGTAAGGACTGGGCCCCAGTTCGGGGACTCGAACTCCCGCGTCCAAACCTCCTCGCCCGTGTTCATATCCCAGGCCTGGAGTTCACCGATGTGTTCCGCCCCAGGCCAGACTGTCATCTGTGACTCGGCGCCCGTAAAACTTCGGCCTGGCTCGTACTCTACTTCCCTACCCAAAATTGATCCACAGAGATTTTCATTAACCGGGATATAGAGAAGTCCAGTCCCCGGATTGTAGGCAGCAGGCGGCCAATCTTTCCCGCCCCAAAGTGATGGACAAAAAGGTGCTCTGAATCCTATGCCCGGCTTCTTTGCTTCGTCATAAGTGGGACGCCCACTCTCCGGATCGATACTCGTAAAAACATCCTGGCGCACGTATGGCCAAGCGTCCACGAATGAGATTTCGTCAGCGCCGCGCTCGAGCAGCCAGAGGTATCCATTGCGACCTGGGTGGACGAGTGCTGGAAAGGCCCGACCCTCCCTCTCAACATCAATAAGCAGAGGTGTGGAAACTTCATCCCAATCCCAGGAGCCGTTCCAGTGATATTGATGGTGACTGACTAGTTCACCCGTTTCAACATCCAAGGCAAGCACGGAATTGGTGTATAAATTGTCACCTGGACGCGCGTCGCCCATCCATGGACCGGGATTGCCTGTCCCCCAGTACGTGAGCCCCAGGTCGGGGTCATAGTGTCCTGTGAGCCAGACCGCAGCACCGCCTGTGCGCCAAGAATCACCTGGCCAAGTCTCGTTACCCGGCTCCCCCGGGGCGGGTATCGTATGCGCTCGCCATACTTCCTCACCTGTCTCGGTATCAAGTGCCACAACAAAACCACGGATTCCGAGCTCTCCACCCGAGACACCCACCATCACCTTCCCCTCTGCAGTCAGTGGGGCGAGTGTCATGTAATACCCCGCAGAGTTGTCAGCTACAGAAGAATCCCAGACGACTTCACCACTGGTTGCGTCGAGAGCAACGACCTTTGCATCGAGGGTAGCGGTAAAGACCTTATCCCCATACAACGCGACGCCCCGATTTGTGTAGTGGTATGCGATCGCGTCTTCAGCGAGCTCGTGCTGGTACAACCAAAGCAAATCCCCAGTCCGAGCATCAATTGCAATCACCTGATTCCCTGGTGTTGTCACAAACATGATCCCGTCATTCACGATAGGCACTGCCTCGTGCCCGCCGTTTACACCTGTTGAGAAAGCCCAGACAGGAACGAGTGACTCGACGTTTCCACTATTAATCTGCTCGAGGGGACTATATCCCCATCCGTTATAAGTACCGCGGTAAAAAAGCCAGTTCTCAGGCTCTGGTTCCTTAAGCCGTTCATCTGTGACCACCGTATATGAGGTGGCAGACTGCTGGGCTACACCTGGCTTTGGAATGACTAAGACAACCAAAACAATGAATCGGATAGCTACTGAGTATCGATCTAGCTTCATCATCTATTCCTGTATGACATCCTTGAGTGTTCGATCACGGCCTACGGAAACCAATGCGGCCGGTGAAGCCACCTGAGACTACTAGCTGACCATCTATAAGCTTGAGTGGTAGAGCAGCAAGCCTTCGACGCGCTGGGCCCTCCGTAACCTGTCCGTTATCCGTCGGGTCAAATTCTGAGTCATGGCAGGGACAAATCAGGCGACGACTCTCACTACTCCAATCGCTAATGTCACAACCCTCATGTGTGCAAATTGCGGAGTAAGCAACAATTCCCTCCGCAGAATNNAGAGCTGTCTCTTCGCTAAGACTCAGCGGATCCAGGCGGAGAAGTACGATCTGATCAATTCGTGACGCATCAGANGCACCATGGNCTCCATCAGCATCACCCGCATAAGCGAACACCTGAGGCCCATCCAGAGGCACATCNGCTGGTGTGACAACCTCACCCTTACGACTTCCGAACGCGAATACAAGCACATCCCCATCAGCNGGGTGCTNATGTTCATCTAGTGAAGNGGCTACATCAGATTCTGGGTCCGGTTGTGGGCCTTGAGCAGGGAGTGGTCCTGGCATCTCTACGGCCGAACCCTGAGAGGCTGGAGCGCAGTCTGTAAGCGCTGAAGCCAATCCAAGACCCACAAAAGTTTTTACCGCCTTGCGGCGATTCATGGAATTAGCTGTTTCCGGACCATCAACTTCGGTCATAAGAGACCTCTCGTTGCTCTCTTGAACCCATACTATCTCGAATAATCCTTGGATTTAGGGACATCCTACACGTTCAGGCTACGTTTGCACACTGATTACATCCCTTTATCTAGGCGCTCAACTTACCCGCCACACTCTCGTACCATACAGGCCTTACCCTTGAATTTCAGACAAATACAGGGTAGCATGCCATAACATTGTAGGGGAGTTGTAGCTATTAAGGTCTCTTCTTGTTGGGAGGAAGCAATTATGGCGACCAGGTTTGTACGCCTGACCGAACGCTCTCTGTTCTCTGGAGCCCTAGTTCTGGCATTATTTGCCGTGCTGGCGATTCCAGGCCAGACCCTGTCAGCGCAGGAAGCAAGCGCGGATGAGGATGTCACATATACACGTGACATCGCACCTATTATCCAGCAGAACTGCCAGATCTGCCACCGTCCAGCGTCGGTAGCACCGATGTCCTTTATGGATTTCCGGGATGTTCGGCGTTACGCGCGGCGGATCAAAGACCAGGTCGCACGACGATTGATGCCTCCTTACCACTACGACACTGGTAATGGCATCCAGGATCTCAAGAATGACTGGAGACTCAGTGAGGAAGAGATCGGTGCTATCGTGGCTTGGGTCGATAATGGCACTCCGGAAGGAGATCTCGCGGACATGCCCGAGCCTATGGTTTGGCGTGACGAACAGATGTGGCAGCAGGAAGAGAATCTCGGTCCGCCTGACCATGTTATCAAAACTCTGCCATTCGATGTCCCCGCTGAAGGCGGTGACATGTGGTGGCGTCCGGTTGTGCCAACTGAGATGACCTCAGAGAGGTGGATTCGGGCGATGGAGGTACGGCCTTCATTCCCAGCAGGTCGTCAAGTTGTGCACCACGCAAACCCCAAACTCTTGAGGCTTAAAGATGATGGGGATTATCAGCCTCTCGGGAACTTGTCCGAGTATGCGATGGGTAAGATTGGAGAGATCGTCCCTGAGGATGCTGCACGCCTAATTAAGCCTGGCGATAAGATCGAATGGGATACGCACTACTACCCCATGGGTTACGAGGTTGAAGGTGATCAGATTGAGCTAGGAATATGGTTCTATCCTGAAGGATATGAGCCTGAGTTCACACAAAACCTGAGACTCTATCCACTCTCGGGGGACATCTTCCTGGAGCCCGGTGGAACCTCTATGACCCAAGGGTTTTACCGTTGGGACCACCCAGTTCGGATCGATAGCTTCCAGCCGCATGGACATGTGCATCTCCATGGGATGCAGATCAAGGCAATCTACCCAGATGGCAGACAGGAAATGCTTAGTATGGTGTCGGACTTTGATGCCAGGTGGCACCACAGCTACATCTTCGATGATGACAAAGCTCCTCTGCTGCCAACAGGTACTGTACTTGTGATGACCGGGTGGTATGAGAACACTGCGGACAACCCGCTCACGGACTCAGAGATGTTCTATGCTCGTGGCAGCCGTACCGTGGATGAAATGTCACACGCATGGATCGCAGTATCGCACTTGGATGATGAGGGCTTCGAACGCATCAAAGCTGAGAGAGAAGCAAAATCCAAGGTCACAAGTGATGACGGAGCCGGAAGCAACTAAGACTTGT
>PBPC01000025.1 GCA_002724575.1 Gemmatimonadota bacterium
AGGATGCTTGAGACGTATAATGGAGGGATTCTTGAGGGTCCGACGGAGACGTATTTCAAGAATGAACAATTAGCGGATAAGGGTACCTACCGAGAAGGTGAATGGGATGGGCCCTATGAGGCGTATTGGGTACGTGGATGGTTGGCGGAGCGTGGGAACTGGGCCTTGGGAGAACGGTGCGGTGATTGGATTAGCTTCGGCCAAACGATTATGTACCCAGACTGTCCAAACGAGTAAGTAACAGGAAGTCTCCCCTTTGCTACCAGTCAGAGGGAGAACTGAGGATCATTGACAAGGGAGGGGTAGCAGTATGACGCTGTCGCGACGAGATGCCATCAAGGTTTCTGGTTCAGCTGTAGCAGGTTTGTCGATGGGCGTGGTGGATCCAGGGAATGTTTTGGGCCAAGCTGCACCCGAGCAGGAATGGCCAGATCAACTTGTTGAGGGAGACCTCAGAGTTCGGGCCGAATTACCGCTCAACGCGGATGGTTCTGCGCCGGAGCACCCGGAGAGTGCCGCCGGAGAGCTGGTAGGAACGATTTGGCGCTTTTCATCCGATAGACGGCAGCCCCCAGCGGATATCGATTACGATTATAACAATCTCCGGATCAGGCTTGATTCGCGTGGCTTAGCAAAAATGAGTGGCACTCTGAAATTCAGTGATCTCGAATCTTTGCCTCGTCATTCGATGGTCACGCTGCTTCAGTGTGGTGCCCCTCAGCCAACGGGTATCGTTAAATGGACCGGAGTGAGGTTTAGCGATTTTGCCGACATGATCGGTATAGGGGAGCCTGCACACTACTGTCGTTTGATTTCACATGATGGCTACTACATCGATGAGGAGATGCCAACGCTCCGCCATCCTCAGGTTATGCTTGCTTGGATGATGAACGACGAGCCTCTTCCGCCGGTCAATGGAGCACCGATCCGGTTGGTAATCCCGTTCAGGTATGGAGCACGCAGCATCAAAGCGATTTCCGAGATCACATTTGCTTCGCCTGGATTCTCAGCACGAATCGGGGATTAGCGTATAGCATCCAGAAGTACATGACGGATTACTCATAAAACGGGGCCTGCATAATGACACACCCTGACCGCCGCACGTTTATCAGTCACGCGTTCGGTGCAGGCGCCTTATTTGCCGCGGCTCCCGCTAACGCTATGACCTCAGGCAGGGTGGCTCTACCGCCCAAAGGTCATGGGGCGGTATTGGATGAAGCCTATTGGGGTTTGGTGAAGGAAAGTTTTCCACTCAGCCCTGGTCTCGTGTTAATGAACGCGGCGAATCTTTGTCCTTCTCCGTTCGCGGTTCAGGAGGCGGTTTTTGAATGGACGCGAGATGTCGATGCCGATGCTTCGTTTCAAAACCGCGCGAAGTTCTCAGCCCTACAGGAGGCTAGCCGAGAAGCGGTAGCCCGCCATATCGGCGCAGATCCCGAAGAAATTGCACTAACACGGAACACTTCCGAGGGAAATAACACGGTGGTATCAGGACTCGATCTGACTGTCGGTGATGAAGTCATACTCTGGGACCAGAACCACCCAACCAATTCGACCTCGTGGGACGAACGGGCCAGCGAAAAGGGATTTGAAGTTCACCGGATTTCCACTCCGCCGGCGTCAGAGTCTCCGGGGGAACTCATTGATGCATTTCGGAGTGCGATGACGAGTAGGACTAAAGTACTTGCCTTCAGCCATGTATCGAACGCGACCGGTGTTCGTATTCCAGCAGCAGAACTTTGTGGCCTGGCGCGTTCTCGGGGGATTCTGACGCTCTTGGATGGCGCCCAATCCTGCGGCGCCCTGAACATGGATATGCATGCGATAGGATGCGATTTCTACACGGCAAGTAGCCATAAATGGCTGATGGGACCAAAAGAGGCTGGAATTCTTTATGTCCGGGCAGAAACGATTGATCGTCTGCGGGCTTCAGATGTTGGCGTGGGCTGGTCACGGGCCCTAGAAGGCGGAGCACGGAAATTCGAATCTTTGGGCCAAAGAGACGACGCATGTGTTGCGGCGATCGAAAAGACGGTGGTATTCCATGAAAGGATCGGTGCCGGTGTGATCGAGGCACGGCTCCTGGAGATCACGAGGGCTCTTAAAACCGGACTCAGGGAACGTATACCAGCCGTTGAATTCCACACGCCGATGGGAGACGAAACTAGTTCTGGGGTCATGGTGTTTCGGGTGCCAGGTGCTGACATGAGCGCGGCCTATCAAGCGCTCTATTCCGAGTACCGAGTGGGTGGTGCCGGTCGTGGAGGGGAATTCGATGGAATCCGACTTTCACCGCACATCTATAACACGCTCGCGGATGTCGACTACGTAATTGATGCAATAGCTGAGGTGACTGGCTAAGTCAGTTCTGAGGGGGTGTTCGGCTTGCCTGCGTCAGTCGTTCTCTGACATGTTGCCACTGCTCGTGGCATACCTTGGACCCGTAACCCTTACTTGAGCCCTCCATGGCCCATATTCCCTACGTGCCGTATGACGAAGCTGAGGGGTTGCTCGCTGACCTCTATGAGAGGTTTCGAGATAGTGATGGGATGTTGGATAACATTATCAGGATTCATTCACTGAACCCTCGCTCGATGAACGATCATATCGAGCTTTATTCGCATCTGATGAGGGGTCCTTCTCCTTTGAGTCGGATCCAACGCGAAATGGTTGCAGTCACAGTAAGCGGAGTGAATGGATGCTTTTACTGAATCAACCACCACGGAGCGGGTCTCCGTACGCTGCTCGGGTCTGCCAATGTCCCACGTGCACTGGCTCGCGATTATACAACGGCAGAGTTGGCCCCCGAAGATCGAGCGATGCTGGATTACGCTGTGAAGCTTACGCGTATGCCGCATGACGTAACGGAAAAGGACATCTCTAATTTGCGTTCGTCCGGGTTCGACGAAACTGCAATACTGGACCTTTGCCAAGTTGTTTCTTACTACAACTATGTGAACCGGTTGGCGGATGGTCTTGGAGTAGAGCTGGAGAATTATTGGGAGGCAGAAGAATTGACGATGACTCGGGAAGAATTCGAATCACGCTTGATGGAGACGGAATAGGAATTGTCGACTATGGGTGAAGTAATCCTCGATGGACTCTCGCTAAGCCTCGAAGACATCGAGCGCGTGGCTCTGGATCCATCTGTGTGTGTTCGTTTAAACGATGAAGCAGCTGAACGGATGTTGGCTTCACGCAAATTCATCGAGGAGTTGGTTGATGCGGGTGGGCCCGTCTATGGTGTAACAACCGGATTCGGCCGGCTTGCTGACGTCGCAGTTGCACCTGAAGAGAGAGAGGCTCTTCAAAGGAATCTCGTGAGGAGTCACGCCTCTGGGGTTGGGTCGCCAATGGATCGCTCTTCGGTGCGGACATTAATGCTACTGCGGGCGAATGCACTTGCTCGAGGAAACTCCGGCTGCCGAGTACTGGTTGTCGAACAACTCTTAAAATTATTGAATGCTGGGATCCATCCACGTGTACCCGAGTTCGGTTCTGTGGGCGCGAGTGGTGATCTGGCTCCTTTGGCCCATGTAGCGCTCGGATTATTGGGAGAAGGTCTCGCGGAATATTCCGGGGATGAACAATCAGTCGAAACAGCTTTGGCGGCAGAAGAGATTGCTCCGCTAACGCTGGGGTCTAAAGAAGGGTTGGCCCTAATCAATGGAACGCAGGCAACGACCGGACTCGGTGTGTTAGCGCTCACCGCAGCTGAACGTGCTGTTGAGATTGCAGAGATTGCTGGGGCAATGTCCCTAGAGGCTCTCTTGGGTACCCCAGAGCCATTTCGAAAAGAGATTCATGAAGCCCGCCCACACAAAGGTCAGGGAGTCTCAGCTTCAAGATTGCGCGCGCTCTTGGCTGATTCTGAGATACGGGCATCCCATCAAGAAGATGATCCTCGTGTGCAGGACGCGTACTCACTTAGGTGTATGCCTCAAGTCCACGGAGCTGCACGAGAAGCTTTCGGATACATCCGAGGTGTGCTCGAAGTAGAAGCAAACAGTGCTACGGACAACCCACTCGTATTCCCCTCATCTGGGGTAGTCGTGAGCGGCGGGAATTTTCACGCACAGATCGTAGCTCAAGCCTTGGACCTACTGACGATCGCAGTGACTGATCTAGCATCGATTTCAGAGCGTCGAATTGAGCGGATGCTCAACCCTGATCTATCGATAGGGTTACCGGCGTTCTTATCAAAACGTGCTGGTGTCGAGAGCGGCTTTATGGTTGCCCAGGTCACAGCAGTAGATCTATTGAGTGAACTCAGAGTCCTGGCACATCCGGCGAGTGTTGATTCGGTCACGACGAGCGCGAACCAGGAAGACCATGTGTCTATGGGCTTGGGTGCGGCCCGAAAGGCGAAGCGAGCGGTCGGATTGCTCGAGCAGGTATTAGCAACCGAACTGATGTGTGCCGCTCAGGGAATTGATTTCCGCCGTCCACTCACGGGAGGCTGCGGTGTGGAGATCGCTCATCAAAGGATACGGGCGGTTGTGAGCGAACTCGAACATGATCGGTCTCTCGGGCCTGACTTAGATGCGCTCACCAACCTTGTGCGCTACGGTGACCTTTCACGTATTGCTACAGAGCTGGATCGATGACTGGTGATGGTGTTCGGGGTGTAAGAGCCCCTCGAGGAGCTGAGGTATCCTGCAAAGGATGGGCGCAGGAGGCTGCTCTTAGGATGATCATGAACAACCTCGATCCTGAGGTTGCAGAGCAGCCGGACCAGTTAATCGTGTATGGCGGCACCGGAAAGGCTGCACGGAGTTGGGAGGCTTTCGATGCGATCGTTCGGAGCCTCAAGTCTCTTGAAGCTGATGAGACGCTTCTGATTCAGTCGGGGAAACCTGTGGGTGTGTTTCGTACCCATGAATTTGCTCCGCGAGTGTTGATTGCTAACGCAAACCTCGTCGGTCGGTGGGCCACCTGGGAGCACTTCCAGGAATTAGATCGCAAGGGCTTGATGATGTACGGTCAGATGACGGCTGGTTCTTGGATCTACATCGGGACCCAGGGCATCCTACAGGGCACTTACGAAACGTTCGGTGTACTAGCACAAAAACACTTTCAGTCTTCCTTGAAGGGGCGTTGGGTGCTCACCGGAGGGATGGGTGGGATGGGTGGTGCACAGCCCCTTGCTGCGACCATGAATGAAGGTGTGTTGCTATGTGTCGAAGTGGACCCTGAGCGCATTCAACGCCGTCTTGATACCGACTACTGCGATCGAATGACCGATGATATAGACGAGGCTTTGGGTTGGGTCGGAGAAGCCACGGCATCCGGCACAGCTCTTTCCATAGGACTCGTAGGTAATTGTGCTGAAGTGCTCCCAATCCTTGTCGAGCGAGGTGTGACTCCTGATGTCGTGACGGACCAAACTTCGGCACATGATCCGCTTAATGGTTATGTACCAGCTGGGCTCTCAGTAGCTGAGGCAGCAGCACTACGAGAATCTGGCCCCAGCGAGTATGTGCGTCGTTCGATGGACTCGATGCGTGTCCACTGTGAAGCGATCGTAGCGATGCAAGATGCGGGTGCCATCGCAGTGGACTATGGAAACAACTTGAGGGGCTATGCACAGGATGCGGGCTTCGAAAATGCATTCGCATATCCGGGTTTTGTCCCTGCATACATCAGAGACCTTTTTTGTGAAGGGAAGGGGCCATTTAGATGGGTAGCACTTTCAGGTGACCCGAACGATATCTATCGTACGGATGAGCTTGTGCTTGAGATGTTTCCCGAAGACGAGCACCTGTGTCGCTGGATCAAGATGGCACAAGAAAGGGTCACTTTTCAGGGGCTACCTGCTCGAATCTGCTGGCTAGGTCAAGGAGCGCGAGCACGCTTTGGTGTTGCCATGAATGAATTGGTCAGAAAAGGGGAAATCAGCGCTCCAATTGTGATTGGTCGAGACCATCTGGATACCGGTTCCGTGGCATCTCCCAACCGAGAAACTGAAGCGATGAAGGACGGCACAGATGCTGTGGCTGATTGGCCAATTCTTAATGCACTCCTCAATACAGCTTCAGGAGCGAGTTGGGTGTCATTTCACCACGGTGGAGGTGTGGGTATTGGGAATTCACTTCACGCCGGCCAGGTACTCGTTGCCGACGGTACAGCAGAAATGACGGAAAGAATCGAACGCGTGCTGACCAATGATCCAGGGATTGGTGTAGCACGACATGTTGATGCGGGTTACGAACTCGCTCGAGAGATTGCCAAACGAGAAGGCATTCAGATTCCGATGGATCAAAGCTAACTCTTGCTTAAGACTGCAGATCATGAAACAAACTAATCTTTGGGCTCTCTATACATCTCTGCAGGGGCGGATCTCGAAAAGGACCTATTTGCTCTGGGTTTTCGTACCGATTGTAGTCACTCGGTTCCTGGCAGGCTCAATTGATACGGCTCTGTATGGGTCGCCGAGCAGCCTTTCAGAACTTGGTGGTCCATGGGAAAGTGCACAGATGCTTTTGATGTTTTGGCCGGGAGTAGCGGGCACGGTTAAGCGTCTTCATGACCTGGAGATCAATGCCAAGCATGTTGCGGGCATGTATGGTGTGTGGGCCCTGGCAATCACTCTTTTTCTCTTTAATCGAACGGGGTCTGATCTAGTTACACCGGGTCTGTTAGCAGCATTGGTTACAGCGGTTCTCGCAATTATCTACACGTTGTATCTATTGATCCCTTGTTGCCTTAAGCAAGGAGTTCAGGGAGCGAATAGCTATGGGCCCGATCCACTCGACGAATAAGTACGTCATACCTGTGCTCTAGATCTAAGATGACAGGAAAATAGGGTGATTATCTTAGGAAGCCTAAATGCACGATAAAACTGCAAGCAAGCTGTCGGATCGTCGGGAATTCTTGGGCACGATAGCGGCCACCGCAGGGCTTATCCCCATAGGAACTCTGGCCGGAACCTGGGGCCGACGGGAAGCCGGGATCCAGGAGGATTGGGTTACAAATGCTCGGCGACAGATCCCGAGCACTTCGAACAGCGCCTATTTTCAAACTGGTGGGATAGGGGCGTCACCGCAGGTCGTCACCGACGTAGTTGCTGAACGACTCGTCTATCAGAATCAGGGTCCGGCAGATCCTCGGTTTTCAAGTGAAATGGCGGTAATTGAGCCAGATCTGCGGGCGTACTTATCCGAGGTATTTAATGTCGGGCGCAATGGTGTTGCACTGACTCACAGCACTTCGGAGGGAATCAGTATCGCCGCTTGGGCACTCGATTGGAGTGAGGGTGAAGAAGTTGTGATCAGCAACCAGGAGCATCCTGCCAATGTGGTACCTTGGTATATTCTTCGTGATCGCTTCGGAATCGTGATTCGTGAAATCAACTTAGATACCGGGACTGATCTTGTTTCAGAGATCAGAAATGTGCTTTCCCCGAACACTCGGATGGTTAGCCTTAGTCATGTGTCCCGCAATAATGGCCGTCGTTTGGTGACGGAACACTGTGCTGAGGTGGCTACAATACTGAGGGATAGAGATATCTTGTTCCATCTGGATGGAGCTCAGGGTCCGGGGTGTGTGCCAACAGATTTTGAAGCACTAGGCTGTGATTGCTACAGTACCTGCGGGCACAAATGGCTAATGGGGCCTAAGGGTACAGGTGCCTTCTTTGTGAAAGAAGACCGTCTGGACCAAATCCAGCTTTCTTGGGCGGGAAGCCATAGTCATGAGTCGATGGATTACGAGGGTGCCTATTCCTTGTTACCGTCCGCTGCCCGATATGAATTTGGGACGAGAGCTCTGGCTGAGTTTGCGGGTTTTCATCGAGCGATCGAATGGATGGAAGAGCTGGGATGGGAAAGAATCTATACGAGGATTCAGGATCTGGTGTCTCACGCAGTGGATAGAACTCGCCGGTCAGACATCTTGGAAGTGGCTTCTCCAGAAGCGGAAAGAGAGAATTCGGGAGTGTTCGTGCTTCGGCTTCCGGAAACTATGGACGCAACTAAGGTTTATGAGCACTTGAGTGAAGATTCGCATATCCTGACTTCACCAGTGCGTCGGGAGAGGGACTTGCGACTGGCAATTCATTTCTTCAACACCGTCGAAGAGATCGATTCGGCTTTGGAGGTCATTGAATCATTATGAGGACTACTTTTTTCGCTGTTTGTGCCCTATTGGCTGTAGGAGCAGGAGATGTAGATGGTCAGGCTGATAACTATGGATTGGGTCAAATTCCCGCATACGTCCCTATTTCTGAGAGCCTAGCGACGTCTGGTCAGGTTGCGGTTGATCAAATCGCAGACATCAAGGCGGCCGGGTTTGAGGTGATAGTAAATTTGGCTACTGCCCGCAGAGCACAGAATGGCGAAGAGGGTTTTGCGGTGGCTGAAGCGGGTCTGACCTATGTCAATATCCCAGTAGACTGGGAAGAGCCTACTCTCAGAGATTTGGACATGTTTTTTTCGGTAATGAACGCTAATCAGGACCGCAAAGTGTTTGTGCATTGTTTTGCTAATATGCGGGCTTCTTTGTTTACCTATCTCTATAGAATCCTGGAGTTAAATGCCGATCCTGCTGAGGCAAGAATCGCAATGGACGCAGTTTGGGATCCAAGTTCTCAGGAGCAATGGGCTGAATTCATGCAGCGAGCTATAGATCGCAGGTAAACGGAAACGCGAATAGCTTCGCCGTCCTAAATTTCAATATCCCCCGAATGGAGGTTGAATAAATGTCGATGGTTTTGATTACTGCACAGGTAGACGATGTCGCAGAATGGGAAGAAAAGTTCAGGACTCACGGCGATCTATTTCTCAAGCAGACAATTAGCAGGGTTGATTTGGGCTCAACTGATGAGGATTGCGTTGCCTGTATATTTCATGTGGATGATCTAGATGCATTCTTCGAGGTTTTGGAATCTCCCGAGACCGCTGAGGCTATGGAAGAAGACGGCGTCGATAAAGAATCAGTGAATGTGTTCGTGATCGATCGACGTTACGATCCCTAGCTGAACTCGAATGAAATCATTGGTTTGGTCTGTATCTCTTCAGTCGATCACCTAAACGAATAGGTAATGGTCCATTCTTAATCAGAACCCAGATCAGGAAGAAGCAGTTACCCAAGAGTATCCGAGCATAGCTCAGAGTTGGGGAATCCTAGGGATTATGATTGCAACCGCTGTGCTTTTAGTCCCCGCACTGCTATTCGGTTCACAGTTATTCCTTCCCAACCTTGGCAACATGAGCTTCGGTGCAGTGACTCTCATAAGCACACTGCTGGGTACCGGCATTCCGTGCTGGATCGTCTATCGAATAAGGAAGAAGAAAACAAACATCGATTCATTCAATTTCACGATTGAAAATCCACGAATCATTCCCCTTATCGTGCTTGTAGCCATACCGCTTAATCTCGGTGTAGCAGGCCCTCTCGTCGAATTGGTTCAATTAGGTCCAATGCCGGAATTTTTCCGAGAGATGATGCGTGACATGGTCCTGGCTCTGGCCAGCGATCAGGGGCTTTGGATGTTTATAGCATTGGTGATTGCTGCTCCGGTCCTAGAAGAGTTGATCTTCAGAGGGGTTATGTTAGATGGGCTCTTAAGAATCTATTCTCCTACCAAGGCAGTAATCGCCTCCAGCCTGCTGTTTGGGCTAATCCATCTCAATCCCGCACAGTTTGTTGGGGCCGCTCTCGTGGGTGGCTTTATGGGTTGGGTCTATGTCCATACGCGAAGTGTTATGGCCACGATTCTCATCCATGCATCGTTCAACCTTACGGCCTTCACTGAGGGATATTTCATAGATCTAGAGGAAGCGATCGACATGTCGTACGCAGAAGTTCTTGGGGGATGGACGAACTATGCTTTGGTCGTCCTCGGATCGATTGTTGTCACGCTGGGCTGTGTTTTCCTGCTGGATAAGGAATTCAAGAAGTCAGCTACTCTAGCCAAGGCTTGAATACATGATGGAGGGGTAAGTTGAAAATCTGTAGGCGTATTCTCGGTGTTCTGGTACTTCTCCTGATATCAAACCCGGTTTCGGCCCAAGATGCATCCGAATACCCGGGACCGTTCCCTGGGGGCTATCCTTCTCTGAATACCAGCGCCGGTTCAGGAAAGATGTATATGGAGAGCTACTTTCCGCCTCCTGTGACTGCTTCACCGACCTACCCTTCTTGGTCTCCCGATGGCGAGTCTTTGGCCTTTGCGTATCAGGGGCGGATCTGGGTTGTGTCCGTGGAGGGTGGAGTCGCAAGGCAGCTGACTACTGGCCCAGGTTACCATTCCCAGCCGACTTGGTCGCCTGACGGGCAAAATGTGGCCTACGCTGCTGATGTAGATCGCAACTTCGATATCTATGTTCTTGATCTAGCAAGTGGTGCAGAGCGTCGTATAACGAGTGATCCATATCTCGACTTGCGCCCTCGGTGGTCATCCGACGGGTCGCAAATCCTATTCACCACCGCTCGTAGTGGGACATTCGATCTTTGGGCCTATAACCTAGAGCTTGAGACTGCTAGCCCGGTGGTTACGAGTAACCAAGCCAACACCGCTGGGGACTGGATCGGAGACTCTGGTGACCTAGTCTTTGTTTCGAGGCGCGGTGAAGCTGCGCTAGGCTCAGGGTCTCTCTGGCGATGGGATTCTTCAATGTCCGGGGCAGAATTGTTGCTTCGAATTGAGACGAACTACCAGGCAGCGCCCGTGGTGGCTCCGCATGGTGGAGCCGTCGCGTACATCACCGACGCTTCTGGGAACAATGATTTGTACCTGGTGCCGAGCCAGAAATCTGCCCGTGGTATCCAGCCAGTGCGCCTGACTCACACAAGAGAGGATGAGTATTTCCCTGCCTGGTCCCCAGATGGTGAGCGACTAGCCTTTGCGCGCAACGGTGGAACACCAGGGCAAGAAAGAACGGCAGACCACGGAATGGGTTTCGCACTGTACACGGTCTCAAGAGGTGGCGGCGCAGCGCGTCAGGTCCGGATTGAGGATTACGCTTGGTCAGAGCCGACTGGCTCAGTACGAGTCCATGTCAGTAGTCCGAATGGCGAACCCCTTCCGTCTCGTATCTATCTGCAAGCTTCAGATGGGAGAAGCTATTTCCCTGATAGCAGTTTTCCGCGTGTTGTGAGTGTCACGGAGGACTACTACTTCCACACGGACGGCAGCTTTTCAGTGAATATGCCTGTTGGAGAAGCCACACTTGAGGTGTGGCGCGGCTTCGAGTATGAGCCGGTAAAACGAACGTTCGATGTACGGCCTGGTGAGTGGACGTCGATTGAAGTCGAAATGAGCCGCTGGATTGATATGGCGAGCGAGGGTTGGTATTCCGGGGACAATCACATCCATCCGAACTATGGCGGACACTATTTCGTTCAACCCATGGATCTGAGAAACAAGGCACAGGCGGAGGATCTGAACGTGGCTAACGGAATGATCGCCAACTATTGGGGTAACAGTAGGGTAGAGGATCTCGAGCATTTTCTTGGACATCCACATCCGCACGACGATTCAGAGACAATTGTCTACTACAATGAGGAATACCGTCCAAGCTACTTTGCTCATCTCTCGCTGCTAAATCTGGTCGAGCTTATCACGCCGTTCTATATCGGATCGGTTGGTACAGCACACCAATCACTCTATCCGGATAATGCCACAGTGCTCCGGCAGGTTCATGAGCAGGGCGGAATCGGGGGCTATGTTCACCCGTTTGGTCTGAACCACCGTGATCCGGAAGCGGCCGGACCTGGAGGAGCTCGTGAGCTTCCAGTCGACGCCATTCTTGGAGTCGCGGATTTCGTCGATGTCTCCTGTATATGGAGTGACGAACTCGGGACCGCAGAGATCTGGTATCGTCTGATGAATACAGGGTCACGTATTCCAGCTACGGCTGGAACAGACGCTATGAGTGACATCTGGCGACATCCCGCTGTCGGGACTACACGGTCCTATGTCTATACCGGTGAAAAAGAATTGGACTATGACCAATGGGCGGACGCCATGGCCGCAGGTCGAGCGTTCGTAACGAGTGGGCCTATCCTTTCTCTAGACGTCTCAGGTAAAGGGATGGGAGAAGAACTCAAGGTATCGAAAGGCGACGTCTTGGAGGTTTCGGCGACGGCGCGCTCGATCTTTGATATGGATCGAATCGAGATCATCCAAAACGGTGAGATCGTGCATACAGTGCAAGCGAGTGGAGCGAAGACTGTTGAGGTTGATTTGGATATAACAATTGAGTCTAGCGGATGGATCGCAGCGCGTGTGCTAGGCCCGACACAGCATGGTGCTATGGATAGTTACCTCTTCGCACATACAAATCCCGTCTATGTGATTGCAGATGAAGAGCCGATCCAGTCCCGATCTGACGCAGCCTTCTTTGTCCGGTGGATCGATGAGACCATAGAGGACATGCGAGGCATGGACCGTTGGGACGATCCCGCTCACAAAGAACAGGTAATCTCCACCTTTGAGCAGGGTCGACGACTTTATCAGGCCCAGATTGAAGAATTTGATCGGACCCAGCCCGGGTTCAAGCGTTAGGCCAAGGAATCACTCTAAAGACGTTCAGACAAAAGGGGTCTTAGCCCTATGGCCAAGACCCCTTTCTTAGTTCTACCAAATACTTTCCTATAATTAGTTCATCTCGCCGTATGCGCCTGCTGTGTGGAGGACGATTTGAGCTACACCATCCGTGATGCGTTCAACTGTAGACCAAAACCCATTTTGAGTCATAGCCCCGTCAGGGTACACTGTTTCCCAGGTGCCATACGCGGCTACTAGGTTAGGTCCCAGCATTTCATGGCCTAGCCTGACTGCAGTTTGAGTCGTTTGATAATCAGAACCATCTGGACCAAGTATGGCCTCAAAATGAGTGCGGATAGCGTTCTGCCCGTGAATCGGCTCAGGCCGTGACTCTAAGAAACTGACTGCATCTTCTGTGTAGCGAGTAGAGAGGGCGTCAGCATCCCCAGCGTTCCAAGAGGTGAGAAATAGTTCTACTGCAGTGTCTAGCGCTGCCACGATGGTTGCTTCGTCAGGCATCGCCATCGACTGGGAGTTACCATCGCTTGCTGGAGCACAGGCGGTAATAGTAAGAATTGATAACACCGGAAGAATTTTCCTCATGATACCTCTGGGTAATAGGAGTATGCTTTGAAGGCGCACAGAAGCTTTGCGCCCTGTGCCTGAAACATCGGATGGTGCGAAGATTAGGCGCAATGGTGAGGCTTCACCGGGCTAGGTAGCTCCACAAATCAGGCTTTAGCTCGACACGGTCTCTCCTACGACCTTCACACGTACTCGACGAGCATCACCAGGAAGGTATGCAAGAGGGAGGTCTTCAACATCCACCACACGCAGGTTTTCACTATTCGCTCCTGCTGAGATCGCCCGATTGCGGGCAATGCTAGAAGCTCTTTCCAAGGCTTCTTCTCGTCCGAGACCACTGAAGACTTGATCGACTTCACCACTCACTTGAGCAATCGCCGCACCGACAGCGTTGGCAACCGAGCCATGCTCAAGTCTGATCACCTCACTAATGCCGGGAATCGAATCGGGCACCAGGAACGCACCACCACCGACGGCGAGAAGAGGAAGAGGGGCTGCGTCAACTTTCATACGATCGACATTCGTTTCAATCATTTCACGGATTCTATCCATAGCCCAACTGATAACTGGTTCATCTATAGAATCTGTTGATGCTAGAGAGGTTCCGATTTGGCTTAGCCCAGCAGCGACACCCACGTCTGTTGCTGTAAGTTGCCCTCCTCCGAACACAAGAGCTTCGCTAGTAAGGCCGTATCCGACGCTTACAGGTCCCACGGTGTGATGTTCTGTGTCGACAAGTGAGCCTCCACCTAACCCGATCGAGAGTAGGTCCGGCATACGAAATAAGGTTCGTACACCACCGATCTCGACTACGGTGTTCGCTTCCCTGGGAAACCCTGCCTTGAGATGGCCAATGTCTGTGGTTGTACCCCCAACATCCACGACCATCGCGTCGTTGAGCCCTGAAAGATGAGCTGCACCTCTCATGCTATTCGTTGGCCCAGAAGAGAACGAATACACCGGAAAGGCCTCAGCCTGATCTGCCCGCATTACGGTTCCATCGTTCTGAGTCAGGTAAAGGGGCGCTTCAATGCCGCTCGTGTCCAAAGCTTCAGTAAACGCAAGGGTTGTGGACTCCGCGAGTCGGCGAAGGCTAGCATTCAGTAGGGCGGCGTTTTCACGTTCGAGTAGTCCGACCCGCCCCAAGTTATGGGAAAGTGTCAGCTTTATATCAGGACTCACTTCACGGAGGATTTCGGCGGCTCGTTCTTCACATTCCGAGGTGAGCGGAGAGAAAACAGCAACAATGGCCACGGAGTCGATTCCCTCATCTTGGAATCTCTTGGCTGCTTGCCTAACGTCAGATTCATTCAAGGGCATGAAAGGGCGGCCGTCATACTCGTGCCCACCTTCCACCATGACGACACGACCACTTACGTGGGCAGCCAAGTCTTGCGGCCAATCCGCGAATGGTGGAAGCGCTGCGCCGCTGGGTAGTCCAATCCGGAGTGCACCGATGTGTTCGAGGTCACGGCGCTGGACTACCGCATTCGTGAAGTGTGTTGTTCCGATGACAACGCCGTCGAGTCCTCCAGGATCACCTCCTAGTTCATCGAGTAGGGCATTCAAGGCAGAGACGATACCTGAGGTCACGTCTTCGCTTGTCGGTTTCTTTACTGCAGCGAGCACACGATCCGTATCTACCAGCACGGCGTCAGTGTTCGTGCCACCTACATCGACCCCAATGCGTCTCATGTTCTCTGGACCTCAGCAAAGACAGATTCGAAGTCGAGGTCATATCCGAACGCACGAGGCCCGACGTGCTCGAGCCCCTTGGGTGTTGTTTGTATTTCGGGGGCTCTAAGGACAAGAATTTGAACACGCTGACCGTAACGGATCGCTTCTGTTCCGATTGCCTCACCGGTCATTGAATCCAGAACCGTAATGATATCAGGGACCATGACTCTCGGTTCTTCGTTGATCCAACCGATGCTGAACTCATTTTGGAAGTCGAGTTTCATCCTATGGCCCTTATCTGCCTCAAGGCCCTCCAACTCTACGCTTCCACGCAGGAACCCTTCGGTAGTTCTGCGTTTGACTTCGACGATTTTTCCTTCAAATAGAATCCGTCCATCTTCGCAGTCGACCACGGCTTGGACCGGGTTCTGTTTCGACTGACGCGCTTCATGTACTGCGCGTCCTATGTCTATCGCCTGGGAGACCGTCCGGAGGATACCCCACTCTTTCACCTCGCGACCGGTACGGGGTGCCTTGCACGTTGCTGCGGTCGAACCGACTTCAGTACAGATCTTTCGACTGACGCGCTCCATCCATTTCCAAGTCGGTACTTTGGATACCACGGTCTCAACCCCTCTTGGGTCAGCTAAGGTTAGGGGGTAGGGCCGAAGATCACCGATCGCGAAGCTACTCATCTGGGCTTCTGGGTACGCTCTTCCCATTGTATCAGCATCTAATACAGGAAGCCCTGTAAATGCAGCCACCATAAATGGTTGGATCGAATTACTTCCACCAATTTCTAGAGACATAACCGCATCAAAGCCATGCCCTATGTACTCCTCCATCATTTGTACAGCACGGGCTGCCACTTCGGGGTCGGTTAGCCGTTCTTCTCCAACCAACGGTGCACCCATGGTCGAAACCACAGCGATCCTGGCATCATCGGCAAGATCGTCAGGATCCATGAGTGTTGTAGATGCCCCACTAGAGTAGAGCCTTTTCATCGCCAGCAGTGAGTGATAGGGGTCCCCGCCACCACCGGCGCCCAGGATCCAAGCTCCTGTTGCCAGTAACTCGAGGTCTCGTTCGGTGATTTCTCTCATTTAGAGCATCTAGTAGCTATCTCGTTGAATATCGGGCGAGGATACCGGCGGCCCTCAAGCGTCACAAGGTAATAGAGCCTTTCGTGGACACAGTGCCCTTGGACGACATAAGCTGTCGGCCATGAATTCAAGGCTTGCTCTACTGACCATAGGTCAGACTCCGCGGAATGATATCGTACCGGAATTGAGATGTTGGCTTCCGGATACGATCCAGGTGCAGGAGTTCGGAGTCCTGGATGGCCAGTCCGAAGAAGAAATTCAACGACTGCGTCCCGAGGCCTCTGACCATCGTCTCATTACCCGACTCGGGGATGGCAGGCAGGCGGTCGTCAGAAAATCTTGGATTGCCCGTCAGTTACAAGACATGCTCGATGAGATCGAACCCGAGGACTATCTGGCCGTTGTTTTACTCTGTACAGGTGAATTTTCAGATCTTCACTTCGGTGGACTCTTTCTCGATGCGCAGCATCTGGTCGATCATGGCATTGATGCGATTTGTGCGGGCGCGCATCGTATTGGTGTCCTTGTTCCGCTGATAGAACAGACCCGAGAATTTCACTACAAGCCGAGGGCGGACCAGGAACTGCGATTCGCGGCCGCTTCCCCTTATGAGGGAGATGAGCTAGCCGGTGCGGCCCAAACCTTAAGCGATTGTGACGTCATCGTGATGCACTGTATGGGCTACACGGAAGCGCAGCGGACTGCATTGTCTACTTCAACCGGAAAACCGGTGCTGCTCGCTCGTAGACTGGTCGGAGCTGGGATCGCACAGATCGCATGAGTGACTTCCCGCAGGATCAGGTAGCTAGGCAGGGGAGGAAGCATCCTTCGATCTTCGAGCCAGCTACTCTGGTCTTGGGCCTACTGATGGCTGTCCTCGGTGGTGTAATTGGTATCCAGCTTCTTACCCGTGTTGGAATCACGCCAAATAGTTCGGTAATCGGCGCGATCGTGGCGATGACCTTGGCCCGCATCCCCTTAGCGGTGTTCCGTCCATTCGGCAGTCTAGAGCGACAAAACATCCTGCAAACGGTCATCTCAGGCGCAACGTTCGGGGGGGCGAACGCGTTGCTGCTCCCTATCGGGATCCCTTGGGTCTTGGGTAGGCCAGACCTCGTGCTCCCCATGTTTATTGGTGCATTTGCCGGACTAGTAATTGATGCAACAATTCTTTACCGGATCTTTGATTCACCGGCCTATCCTGCTTCAGGGCTTTGGCCTTCCGGTGTTGCCACAGCTGAGGTCTTGATCGCTGGCGACCAAGGAGGGCGGAGGGCAGGACTTCTGTTGGCAGGTGGATCTGTTGGAGGAGTCGGACAACTCTTTGGTATCCCGATGGACGTTTTTGGGGTCTGCTGGATCGGGAACGCCTACGCACTCTCCATGTTTGCAGTCGGCCTGTTACTCAGAGGTTACGCGCCAGTAGTAATAGGGGTTGATCTGAGTGAGATATATATGCCCCATGGGTTGATGATCGGAGCGGGTGCCGTTGCTCTCATTCAGGTTGTGATGATCGTAAGAGGCAATCTAAGCGACACCAGTGGAGCTAATAGTTCGCGTCCTTCGCGCACGAATCGGGTATTGATGGTTGGTTTTATGGCGTTCGCTTTGGCAGCAGCTGGCCTACTTCTATCAGGTGGTGCAGCTTCCGAGATGAGTGTTGGCATGATCCTGGGGTTCATCGTATTCGCTGCCTTTGCTGCCCTGGCCTCGGAACTTGTTGTTGGGCTTTCGGCGATGCACGCGGGCTGGTTTCCCGCCTTCGCAACGGCATTAATCTTTTTAGTGATCGGGATCCTGGTCGGATTCCCGGAGATTCCCCTAGCGCTTCTCGTGGGGTTTGTTTCATCGACCGGTCCGGCATTCGCCGACATGGGCTATGATCTCAAGGCTGGCTGGATCTTGCGAGGCAAGGGTCGGGATCCGGAATGGGAGCGGGCCGGAAGAAAGCAACAGTACTGGGCAGAACTCATAGGGTTCGGAGTAGCTGGGGCGCTCGTACTGATGGTTTATGAGAATTATTTCCAGGCAGATCTCATTCCACCNCTCGATCGTGTNGTNGNAGCTACGATCTCNGCAGGAGCGGATCCGTTGCTNGCCAAGTCGCTGCTTATTTGGGCGATCCCTGGAGCACTNATTCANTGGGTNGGAGGCCCATCACGNCAGTTGGGTGTTTTGCTCGCTACNGGGCTATTGATCCTGAATCCGATTGCGGGCTGGACAGCAGTTGTTGCATTAATCATTCGAAGTCAGTTGACTCGAAGATTCGGAAAAGATGCAGAGAGTCCGATGTATATCGCGGCGGGTGGATTCATCGCGGGCTCCGCGCTGACGGGCTTCGCGAGTGGTGCCTGGCAGGCGAGACGCTAGGGATAGAGATACAAGGAAATTGCTAGATGCTCTGAAAGACATCGAATAGAGACAGAACATGAATAAACTTAGTTTGCTGCCCATTATATGTATCTCTGTGCTCACGCTTCTAAGCGGATGTGACACACAGCCTGGAAGCGTATCCTCTGATCTGATCTTCACGAATGCGTATGTGGTCGATGGGATGGGTGAGCCTGGGCGGGTGGCCGACGTCCGTGTTCGCGGTGATCGGATTCTGGAAGTTGGAAGTTTGACACCAACGGATGCGGAGACCGAGATCGACGCGACCAATTTGGTGCTAGCACCTGGGTTCATCGATACACATAGCCACCATGATGGTGGACTCGAGGAAGGTGGTGCGCTTGCAGCTGTTAGCCAGGGGATTACGACAATCATTGTGGGTCAGGATGGTGGCTCACCGCTGCCTCTCTCCAACTTTTTCACCAGGCTGGAAACAGCAACCGTCGCCGTGAATGTGGCTGCGTACGTGGGGCACAACTCTATCCGTAGAAGGGTGATGGGCGATGATTTTCGGCGGGAAGCCACCCTGGAAGAAATTGAGGGAATGAAGTTACTGCTCGAGGGCGAGCTCCAATCAGGAGGGCTCGGACTATCCACCGGCCTCGAGTACGACCCGGGCATCTACTCAAGTACAGATGAGGTCGTGGAACTGGCTCGTATCGCTGCTTCTGTCGGGGGACGCTACATCAGCCACATGCGAAGCGAGGACCGTGAATTCTTTTCAGCTCTGGAAGAACTCCTGCACATCGGTCGGGAGGCAGGTATCCCAGTGCAGGTCTCACATATGAAGCTTGCGATGAAGAGTTTGTGGGGAGAAACAGGCAGGGTGCTTTCTATGCTCGATGCGGCCAGAGAGGAGGGCATAAATGTCACGGCTGACGTCTATCCGTACGAGTTTTGGCAGTCAACGATGACAGTTCTTTTCCCTGGTCGAGAGTTCACGCGTGAGGCTGCCACGTTCGCACTTGAAGAACTCGCGCCCCCGGAGGGGATGTTTATCGCGGCGTTTGGGGCTGATCCTTCTTATGTCGGGATGTCACTGGCAGAGATTGCAGAGCTTCGTGGCAAAGATGCAGTCACCGTCTACCTGGAATTGATTGCTGAAGCCGATGCCAGCGATGGTCGTGAGAGCATCATAGCGAGGAGCATGACGGAGACCGATATAGCCGAACTTCTTTCCTGGCCCTATACGAATGTCTCAAGTGATGGAGGCCTGAATGGTCGTCATCCACGCGGCTACGGGAGCTTTACCCGTGTACTGGGGAGACACGTACGAGAGCGTGAAGAGTTATCGCTTGAGTCTGCGATCCAAAAGATGAGTTCATTAGCGGCAGAAAATACTGGACTCTCGGAGCGAGGTGAGATCAGAGAAGGTTATTTCGCCGACCTCGTGCTTTTCGATGCCGAGACGGTTCTAGACCGGGCGACACCAGATGAGCCCAATTTGACCTCTGTAGGTGTGGTTGGGGTTTGGGTGAACGGGGCTCGTGTTTACAGCACGGAAGGGGTTACTGGGAATCGACCGGGGCGTGTACTTCGAAGGAGAGACAATTGATGGAACACGGAGCTAGGAAGTATACCCGACTGTTAGCTGCGCTCTTTGTGCTACCCGTGATTGCCTGTGCACAAGGGGATTTCGATACGGCTGCTATCGATAACGTCTTCGCCGATTTCAACTCCGAAACTCCAGGATGCGCTCTAGGGGTCGTACAATCCGGCCAGCTTGTTTACGGACGCGGCTATGGTATGGCCAATCTCGAACACGATATCCCGATCAGTACTACATCTGTGTTCAGAATCGGATCAGTTTCGAAGCAGTTTGCAGCGGCAGTCGCTGCCCTTGCTGCGATGGAGGGATATCTCGACTTGGAGGATCCACTCCAGAAATGGATTCCAGAACTACCCGATTACGGAGAACCCCTCACTCTACGGCATACGTTAAACCATACCAGTGGATTGAGGGATTACATCACTCTGATGAGCCTGAGGGGACTTCGGGGTGATGACTTCTATACGGTAGCTGAGCTCATCGAGGTTCAAGCACGACAAGAGGAACTTAATTTCTCATCGGGTTCTGAGTATCTGTACAGCAATTCAGGCTATGTGCTTGCAACAGAAGCCGTTGCACGAGCAGTGGGCAAGCCATTCAAGGATTACGCAGAGGAGGTTCTGTTCAAGCCACTG
>PBPC01000026.1 GCA_002724575.1 Gemmatimonadota bacterium
CCGACCGCGTAATGGTGCACGAGCACCCTCTCTCGTCACCCCCGGGGAGGATCTCGGGAAATCTGAGGGAATAGAAGCCGGCCATGGCGTCTTAGTGATGGACGGCCGAATAAGAGCGACCAAGCACGGTAAAATGAACGTGAAAGGCAACGAGGTTTCCATACAGCCTTTGAGGACAGGATATATCCCGAGACCAGGAGATCTTGTGATAGGTTATGTCGAAGGATGCACAAACAACATCTGGTTCATCGACATCGGAGCCCCATTCAATGCCATACTGCCGATGAGCCTTGGTCCAGGAAACGCCTCTTTCGGTGGTACCAGACAAGTAATGGACATCGGCGAGGCTGTACTTTGTAGAGTTCAAGAGGTCGAAGAGACCCATTCAAGCGTAGTCACGATGAAGGGACTAGGTCTGAGAAAGATTAGATCAGGTACCATCGAGGATGTAGAACCTCATTTGTTAGGCCAACTAATCGGCAAGAAGGGTAATTCACTGAGAAATCTGAAGGATGAGTCTGACTGTAGAATAGTAGTTTGCGACAATGGTCGCCTTTGGGTCGACGGAGAATTTGACGGAGTAGTTTCCGTTCGTAATAGACTCAGAGAGATGACTATCGAATCCAAAGCGGTTGGAGGTGTTGCTTGATGGGAGGATACGGAGATGTTCAGATGATTGACGAGAACGGAATCAGGGTGGACGGCCGCAAGGCCGGCGACCTAAGACCCATAGAGATTGAGACCGGAGTAATTCCAGTAGCAGATGGCTCAGCTAGGGTCATCTGGGGTAATAATCACGCAGTCGCAGCAATTTATGGCCCAATGGAGGCCCACCCAAGAAAGATTCAGCGCCAAGATCGAGCTGTTCTAGATGTTCGTTACAACATGGCCCCATTTTCAACCAGTGACAGGATTCGTCCCGGATTCAACAGACGCAGCCGAGAGATTAGCAAGGTAACTGCTGAAGCCCTAGAGAGTGTCGTACTCGTTGAGATGTACCCTCGCTCGAAGATTCGCGTAGAAATCGAAATCCTAGCAGCCGAGGCCGGAACTCGATGCGTCGGCATCACAGCAGCATCCGTTGCTCTTGCCCACGCTGGCATCCCGATGACTGACATGGTTGTCTCTGTAGCATCTGGTAAGATCAATGATGTAGTCGTTTGCGACCTCAACAAAGAGGAGGATAACTATGGGGAAGCGGACTTGCCGATGGGAATACTTCCCAATTCGGGAGAATTGGTTTTCCTACAGATGGATGGGGATTTGTCTCAAGATGAGTTCCAGGAGGCCTGGGACTACAACATGGATGCTGCTCAGGACATTCACAAGATAATGGTCGATGCTCTCAAGGGAGGTGAGTCCTAATGGCTATTCCATTGGTACCACAATTACTTCGAAATCACCTAACAGAACTGGCCCAGCAAAACCAGAGGATAGATAGCCGAGGCCAATGGGAATCTCGTGACATTGATCTTCAGACTAATGTCTTGCCCAATGCAGAAGGATCAGCAATAGTCACAATGGGAGATACCATCGTATACGCAGGTGTCAAGTTCCAGATTATGACCCCATATCCCGATCGACCCAACCAAGGCGGCTTGATGTGTAGCGCCGAAGTAAGACCAGTCGCAGGGCGTAATTGGGAGGCAGGCCCTCCAAGCCCCGAATCAATTGAGCTCGGTAGAGTCGTAGACAGAGGAATCAGAGAGTCCGGATGCATCGATGTGGATGGCCTTTGTATCATCCCAGGTGAAAAGGCATGGCAGGTCATCCTCGATTTGTTTGCCGTTTCTGATGATGGCAATCTCTTCGATGCTTTCGCTTTGGCGGGCATTGCAGCCCTGAGGACCGCAGTAATTCCTGAAGCTAAGTTCGAAGTCAGTGACACAGACAGACCTCTGCCTATATCGAAAACCCCAATCATGTGCTCCTATCATAAGGTTGGAGGCAGGTTCGTCTACGACGCTGACGGTAAGGAGGAACTCGGAGGTGATGAGAGAATCCACATTACTTTGGGTGATGATGACAATGTCCATTCACTTCAGAAGGGTCTAAAGGGAATCTTTACGGNGANCGAATTCGCTGAAATCATGGAGCATGCTAAGTCCAGATGCGGTGAACTCAGAGATTTGGTGCACGGAGGAGAGTAGATGGCAAANAGAACTCAGAAGTCCGGTGCNACTGCTCGATTCGGCTCTCGCTATGGNGTGAGTGTNAGNCGNAGGGCCGGTGCAGNNCTGAAGAAGAAGTCACGTCACTACACCTGTCCGTCTTGCAATTACCAGAAGGTTCGTAGGAAGGCTGCTGGAATTTGGGAGTGCCGAAAGTGCAACCACACATTTTCCGGAGGAGTATGGGAACCATTTACAAGAGCTACAGACTCCAACAATAGGATAATCCGTAGATCTATGGAAGGAGCAACTGCTACCGATATGGCAGTTATCGCCCAGCAGGCTGCATTAGATTTCGAGAGGAATCTGTCCGAGAGTGAGGCCGATGACTCTGAGGAAGAGTGAGTCAACCCGACTCAATTTACTTCTATCTCACAAACAGGCGCCAGCGTTGGCTGCATCCTTGACCACCGAGGCGAGTTTTCAACTTACTGAAGAAACGACCTTGTTGGTCTATGAAGTAGCCGACTCAATCGTTGATCTAAGAGCTCGATGGAATACTCTGATGCGTGGGTTAATTGCTTCAGAGCGTGTCCTAGAACTTGGAGGGGAAGCCCAATGAGTGATTCCGAAGCCACAGCACAAGAGCTCCAAGTAGTGGCACAAGAGCTTCAGATGGTTCGTTCTCAATTGCAAGCACTTTCCTCCCAGATTTCTGAAATATCGATAACACTAGAATCTCTAGAATCTCAAGATCCTGAAAGACCTGTTTACAGGGCAGTTGGCAATTTACTTCTTGAGGTCTCTGATAGGGATGCCTTGAGTTCAGAGTTGGAAGATTCTAGAACTGCATTCATAGATCATTCGTCGAAGTTAGAAGAGAGAGAATCAAACCTCATGTCCCAATATGAGGAACTGGTGAAATCATTCGAGAGCCGGTGAGGACATGAGAGCCTCGGAATCCTCGCCACTGATGAATGAGTTTCAAGATTTTATGATGAAGGTCAGGAATGGAGATGCAACAGAATTCGCCGTGAAATCGAATGACATTCTACTTCGTTCAAGAACAGTCGATGAGAAAGACTCAGTTGTCGAGGCATTGGTCAGAATGGAGAGAGCCCTATTCGGTATCGGTGAAGAAGAGAGAATTGAAGCTGAATTGAGGTGGTGCATGGATCGATTGAACACATTAACACCCGGTTCCCTGAATCACGGTGTTTCAATACTCAACATGTCAGCATGGCATCGAAACAAAGGTGAGACGATGATGGCACTAGCTACTCATTCAAACATCTCCTCATCTAGCGGCCACCCTCCACAGGTGCTAGGCTTATCCCGCCTTGAGGTGGGCCGGATGCTTGTATCATTGGATGACCTATCGACAGCAATGAGGCACCTGTGGGCCGCAAGGGCTTACTTGAATGAATCAGGGATGACTCCTGAAGCACTCGCCGCATCACTAGAATGGCTCGACATTGCTCTCGACGAGGTAAACGATATCGCACCTAGAATGCAATACAGAGTAGAAAATGCCAAACCTAGAAATGAGCCAGGTACGACATGGATTCCGGCAAATACAAACGATGTTAGGGAGGTCGTAGAGATGCTTCTGCCAGTACTTCTGGCTGACGTTAGTGGGACTGATAGGGCTGACCTAGGTCTTGTAATCGATGCTGCTGAGATGCTAGATGAGGTTGGTTGGATTGCAAGTTTAGAGGAGAAGATTGGTGATATTCAGGATCCGAGACTTCTAGATTTGCTCCAATCATGAGACTTAATCTTCTCAATCTCTTTAGTCCCCCATCCAAGGTTCTCAGGAATATCAATACACCAACCGACTTCTTCAATGTTGGAATCTAATGACCCCCAAGACAAAGGCCCCGGTTCTTCCTCCACTTGAACCCAAACAACATGACCCCCTTCTACCAATTTAGAATCGACTGCTACCGCAGTTCCCAACATACCAGTCTCCTCGAATAATTCCCTCAATGCGGCTTGCTCTATTTCTTCACCATCTCCGATTTCACCTCCAGGCAACTCCCAACCTCTAGTAGAATGCTGAACCATGACCCAGCATTTTTCGTCAGATTTCTTGGATGTTGTCCAAGCCAAAGTAAACTCTTGATTCATAATATCCCTCTTATCTCTTCGACCTTTTCGATTGCTCCATCGATTCCTTCTGCAGCCATCCTCCTTGCTAGGAAGAAGGCCTCAGTTAGCCTGTTTTCGGCCAACAAGACATCCACTTCTTCAAGTGGCAAGATTTCATCTTCATCTTCCTGAGTTTCGTGTGTTGGAGGTTGGGTCTGATTTGCTAGATTCTGCATCCGATTCAAGAACTCAACTCTAGAGTCAATTCCAGGAGCGTTCCAAGATACTGAATCACCATCATCCATCTTTGATTCCATACGTTCTATGAATCGATCTCTGGCAGGAATCTCAGGAAAGTGAAGTTGGGCTTGATCGTAGCACATCCAAGCATTGTCATATTCACCTCTCCTCTCATGCAACCTGCCCAATTCTGACCAGGTCTCGTGATTGTTCGGCCTATGGGCTAGGACCAACTTTGATAGCTCTAGAAATTCATCTTCGAAACCTGAATCTCTCAATCGCTCTAGTCTGCGAGAGAATAGTACATTTGCACGAATGTCTCTTAAATCTAGTTTCTTTACTCTATTGCAGAATGCTTCAACACCATCATTTTCGCGTTTGGTCTTCTCCCACCATGAATCTGGGTCCAAAGGGTCGGCTCCTAGGCTTGCTTCAAGTATCTCTGATCCCAACTCATTCATGTCGACTCCATCCAATTGTTTGACTGAATCAGGATTTCTACCTAATACAGAGAACAACTCGACTATAACGGCCCGAATTCCAATATCGTCATTAGCTTGCAACTTAGCTTCCACAAGAACTCTCCAGTTATCTGGATGGGTGAAATCGTGGAGAACAGCCTGTCTAGCACTTTGTTCCGCCCATCCAATGTACTCCGGATCGTTCTGAGACATTAGGAGGAATTTTCGAGCTTGGCTGCGATGCCTGTTTCCAAGGCTTCTCCGTGGATGCTGTAGGCTTGCGCCGATGTCAGTCATCATCTAACACCTCATAGAACGCTTTCGTAGGGCGAACGGTCGATACCCGGTGGCAAGGTAGCATCGATGCCAATTTTGCTAGTTAAACCATCTTCTCCTCGAGACGGATCTAGACTTGATCCCTTCTGGCCTGAGAGAATTACCGTATCCTTATCCGGTTGCCAACGGGTCATCAGTGCCCACTCAACACGAACAGGGTTTGAGCAGTCTATGTCTATATCCACAATGGTGACTTGTTTCATTGATCTATGGCCATTTAATGCTGCGTGGATTGCTTTGACCCCATCACCTTCATGTTGCGGTTCTATTGAAACTACGGCAGACAACCAGCCGCTTCCACCATCTGTCATGTAAACATCTGAGCAAGGCACGACCTCATTCACAGCGGATTTGATGGTGGGTGCTCGAGGCAAACCCATTAATGTCCTATGTTCGACTTCTGCAGGAATTAGTGCATGGAATATGGCAGAGTCTCTGTGATGGATTGTATCGTACTCAATCACGGGCTCCTGTCTGACATCATCGACAGTACCTGTGATATCGACATAAGGGCCCTCATCATCATCCTCTAGAGTAATCCTAGCTACCATTGCATATTCCGAGTCTGCAGGTACTTGAATTCCGTTAGAAAGAGTCACCAACTCTAGTGGCTTACCATGCAGTCTCTGGTGAAGAGCTGCTGCTACAGTCAATTCATCCAAGTCGTGAGTAAAGGACATGGCTGCAGCTAGGAGAACGGTAGCATCGGGTCCATTGACAACCGCGATATCAATCTCATCACCATTTTCACGTGCCTTATCTGTCATGGTTCGCAGATGTCTAGGGACGAAACGAGACACACAGTGATTAGCATCACGCAAGTATTGACGGTGGAAGGACATGTTCCTGATGCCCCCGTATTGTGCAATGATGACTGAGGCGGATTGATATCTACCCCTATCTTCAGGGTAGTGCCAAGGAATGGGCAATTTAGTCAGATCAACCGATTTCTGAGTATTTTCAAATACGGGGGCGTCTTTATTGTCGACTACAACTGGGTCTGTAGGATTGTCCATAGCCCAAGCTAGGATATCGATGAGTTCTTCAGGGGTGATTTCGAATATGGAGCACAGCCTATCTCTAGCGAGTACATTAAGAGCGGAGCGAAGCCCATTTGTACCTTCTACATTATTGAATATCACGGCCCTATGTCCAATAGATGATGAGTACTCTAGCATGTCATGATTAACATTGATTTCATTATCGACTTCATCGACTCCAACTAACAGGTCCCTGAAGGACATAATTAGGGCCCGACGCGCCATCTGTTTGAATGTTAGTGAGGTTGAGGTACTCAATACCCTCACCTACGGTGAGTCCGTCACGCTCTTATATGGAGGGTAGGTCGGCGGGGCGTCATTCTGAGGTGTACACTTGGGTCGTGGATTGTTCTCCGGATCGAAGATGAAGAATGATCGTAAGAAGTATCGCTGGAAG
>PBPC01000027.1 GCA_002724575.1 Gemmatimonadota bacterium
CTCTCTGTCACGGCTTTCCTCTTCGATGATAGTGTCGTGGGCCCCTACAGTGAGGTCATGTTCTCGGTAATCGTCCCACCGACTGTGGCTCAGTTGGGTCCGCACGCAAAGGCAGGATTCTTTCCCTTCCTTGCTGCCACAAGTTCAGAAGAGGCAAGACGCATCAAGGCTGAGCGCTTTCATTTTCCCTATCATGAAGAAGACATAAGAGCGCAGTTCATCGAGAGAGAGGGCCGCATGCGTGTGCGGGTATTCGGAGGAGAAGATCCAGTTGTTGACATGAGTGTGACCCGAGGCACTTGGGAAACCACCACTCTTTTGCTTCAGGGTTACATGATGAACGGACCTGAGCGCCTTCGAACAACCCTTCAAATCAATGGTGAATACACAGTTCATGAAAATGAACAGGGTGAGATGACCCTCTTTCCGCACCCCATGATTGCCAAGCACTTTCCGGGTGAAGTCTCCGCCTATCCTTTCCGCGAAACTTGGCTGAAGAATGGAACTGAAGTCTTCTACAAACTGGAGACTTTTTAGCTCTTCAGTCTCATTAGAAGATTGGGAGATGTGCGTCGTCTGGTTGCCGATGCCAAGGCTCGACCAATTACTGATCACGCGGGGGCAACTCGACATGCTCTGGAGAAAGGCTCGCTATCTCTCGTATTAGTAGTTATCTGAGGGAGCATGGTCTATAAGAGGATGCAACATGAGACAACCAAGTAAGATTCTATTGAGCCCCATTCTATTCGTCATGGTTCTCGCCTTTTCTGGGCCCGAGTTAGTCGCACAGGAAAACGAGAGATTAGTCGGTAGTTGGCGTGGAGGGCTTGAGATCGGAGGCGGAGCTTCCCTAACCATAGTTTTTAATATCAGTCAGGACGCTGGCGGCACATTAACCGGTACAATGGACAGCCCAGACCAAGGTGCAGTTGGCATCCCTCTAACCAGTGTAACCATCGAAGAAAGTAGCGTAACTGTTAGTATCCAAGCCGTCCAAGGCACCTATACAGGGACTCTGTCAGACGAAGGAGATCAGATTTCTGGGACTTGGAGTCAAGGCCCAGCCTCACTACCGCTCTCACTCGTAAAGGGTGATGCCCTCCCACCACCAGAGCGGCCTCAAGAGCCCAAGCCTCCTTATCCGTACAGCTCCGAGGAAGTGACGTTCAGGAATACTGATACAAGGATCAATTTAGCTGGAACCCTTACTATTCCGGATGGTCTTGGGCCATTTCCTGGGGTCGTGCTGGTCAGCGGATCAGGACCCCAAGACCGCGATGAATCCCTGATGGGGCATAAACCGTTCTGGGTTCTCGCGGACCACTTGAGCCGCGAAGGAATCGCGGTTCTCCGCTTCGATGACCGCGGAGTGGGCTCGTCCGGTGGAGAATTCGGGACCGCCACCTCAGAGGACTTCGCCACGGATGCTCTAGCGGGAGTCGAATACCTTGAGGACCAGGACCGTATCGCGACAAATCGAGTAGGTATCGTCGGTCACTCAGAGGGCGGGCTTATAGGACCCCTGGCTGCGATTCAGTCTGAAAAAATCGCCTACATAGTCATGTTGGCCGGACCTGGCGTACCAGGTATCGATATTCTTGTTGCTCAAGGGCAACTCATTAACCGAGCTGCTGGCGCGCCTGAAGCAGTCGTAGAAATGAACGCTCGTGTTCAACGCACGCTCGCGGACATAGCAAAGGAAGAAAACGATCCAGAAAAAGCTGGCCCACGAATGCGCTCAGCAATGCGCGAGGAGATTGCGCTTCTCCCACAAGCTATCACGGAATTAATTCCAGAGTCCCAAATTAATGATGTAGCAATTAATGCAACGGTAAATCAGTTCAACTCTCCGTGGTTCAGGTTCTTTTTACACCATGATCCACGACCCGTCCTCGAACAGGTTTCTGTTCCTGTACTCGCGATCTTTGGGGAGAAAGACCTTCAAGTACCGCACGAACTGAATGTTCCGGAAATCGAAGCAGCCCTTCAACGTGGGAATAACGAAGACGCAACGGTTCGAGTGCTACCAGGTCTGAATCACCTGTTTCAGCAAGCGGAATCAGGTGCCCCTTCAGAGTATCAGCAGATCGAGGAAACCTTTAATCAGAGCGCCCTAGAACTCGTTAGCTCTTGGATCCTCGAACAGTTCGCAACTCCGAAAGCAGGCACACTGAATTAGCCTCTCTACAGACCAGTCAGTTATCTGACTTCCAGCTACACTGGTACCTAAATCTCTAGCTCACCCCCGCTATCGCCATTAGCGTAAGTGATGCCCGCCCGCCCACAGGATCTGATCTTTACGCTCTACGGTGAATACCTACTACACCGGAAGGAACCAATATGGGTTGGGAGCCTTATCGCACTCTTGCAACCCTTCGACCTCTCGGAAGGAGCAGTACGTACTGTTCTTTCTCGGATGGCTCGAAAAGGGTGGCTCGAGGCACATCGCACAGGAAGGCACTCCTTTTACGATCTTGCCCCAAAGGGCCGGCAACTTCTGGAGGATGGTGAGGACCGTATCTTTCATCCCTCATGGGACAACCCATGGGATGGCTCCTGGTTCCTGATCGCCTATTCGATTCCGGAGGATGTTCGTCACTTAAGAGATCGGCTCCGGGATCGTCTTGCATGGCTTGGCTTTGGTTCACTGGGAAACGGGCTGTGGATCTCTCCTCATGATGTAGAAGAACAGGTCCAAAGGGTTGCGAAACAACTGAAGATCGAGAGCCACCTTGAATGCTTTCAAGCTCGTCGTGTTAACAAGCAAGATGCTCAGGAGCTCGTAGCAAAGTGTTGGGATCTTGCAACGGTAAATCAGCAATACTTAGCCTTTTCCGGTCGCTGGCAATCGGAACTGGATAGGTGCAGCACTGGTGTCCCGACAGGCGATGTGACACACGAGGAATGCTTCACAGTGCGCTTTGACTTAATTCATGAGTATCGTGCATTTCCGCTTATAGACCCTTATTTGCCTAGATCTCTCTTACCGGAAACATGGCATGGAGAGGATGCGGCTGAGTTATTCAATATGTTACACGACATCCTCAAAGGACCCGCTGATTCTTATGTCGACCAGATCTTAAATACGGAACGATCATGACCCTGACTGGACATATCTCTGTGAAGGCAACGATCTCAGCACTCATCCTCTGTATCGCCTGTTCAGCACCCGATAGTGGACGGAAAAACCGAGCTGCAGAGGGATATCTGAAGATCATAGCCGCTGAAATCAATCGGCCAACTACTGGAGTTGACCTCGAATTCCTAATAGAGGCCACCAACTACAGAGACGTTTTTCTGCGAAAATCAGCTATACGTGCCCTTGGGCGCCTGGAGAACCCGGCACTAATCAATGACCTCGCTCATCATTTAGACGACTTGCGAGCCGAGGTCCGAATGGAAGCGGTAAATGCTCTGGCACAAGCCGTACACCGTAGTGATGGAGCACCAGTCTTGGAGGTATTCTCGGCCAAGATAGGATCAGAGAATAACGAGAAGGTTTTAGGCGCGTTCGCTCGCTCGCTGGGACGACTTCGCCTGGGTGATGAAGATCAAGGCTCAGCACTGGAACTATTGCTTAGTCTTGGCAATCTCAATCCCGTGCAAATTCCACCAAAGCTAGCTGAAGGGTTAGCTCTTGGACTTGAAGCATTAGCGAGAAGATCTGGAGGCGAACTACTGAGTGAGCGAGCCAAGGGTCAGTTGGTTAGCATGCTTCGCTACCGATCTGCGGACGAACAGACCGCAGCGCGAGTAAGAGGAATAGCACTCCTAACGTTGCGGCACGGTCAAGCCATAACCGAGCGCTATATTGACGAAAGTCTTAGGGACCCAGATCCAGATACGAGGAGAGTTGCGGCTGCATCTCTAGCCCTTATGCCACCTGCTGTACGCACTGAATTCACGCGACGGGCCATCGGAGATGAATCATTGCGCGTGAGTGTTGAAGCAATCGGGCAACTAGCAAATCATCCCAACGATATCCTCAAATGCCAATGGTTGAATAATGCTTTAGAGGACACAGATATCCGACCTATCAGAGCACTGGCGCTTGAGGCACTAGGAGAACCGTGTCCGGATGTTTCAGCCCAACAGCAAATCCTGATGGATGCTGTGTCGGAAATTGGCGTAACAAATTCTACGGAGTGGCTGGCCCCTGCACGGGCGCTTGTCTCGCTCGCAAGCATCGCACCAGAACTCGCCGAAGCAGCTCTCCCACAATTCTTAGCACATGAGAACGCATTCGTCCGAGGCTATGCAGCGACTGCTGCCGGACTCATCAGACAAACCGTCACTCTGAGGACACTTGCCCAAGATCCAGCTCCGAATGTACGCACAACCGCAATTCAGTTGCTGGCCGCCCAAGACTCAGAGCCGATTGATGAACTGTTGATCAATCAACTCACGGCAGATGATCCACAACTATTAATGACAGCGGCGCGCCTCCTCGAAAACTCCCTGCTAGGGCCTCAAGCAGCTTTGGCTGCACTCTTGGCGTTTGAGCGGGTCTCAGCCAGTAAACGCGAAACGTCACGCGACGCTCGCCGAGCCTTACTGGAGCGCGTTGATGAACTCGGGGACGCTACAATGACAAGCCGACTGGAACCCTTCCTTCGAGACTTCGACCCTCAAGTCGCCAGGGATGTAGCGAGCATACTCGAGCGTTGGTCTGGTCAATCGAGGCAACCCAACCCAGAGATCCTCCCGGGAAGCGCCCTGCCGAACGCGGCTGAGTTAGACGAACTCATGCACTCTGAGGTGGTCCTCCATATGCAAACGGGTGGTGAGATCGTGATCCAGGCCCTCCCCGATGTCGCACTCACTAACGCCCACCGCTTCGTACGGCTCGCGAATGATGGCTACTTCGATGGGCTCACCTTTCACAGGTGGGAGCCGGGCTTTGTAATCCAAGGTGGCAGTCCGGGCGCAAATGAGTACTCCGGTGACGGGCCTTACACGAGGGACGAAGTCGACCTGCAACCCCACTGGCGTGGTACCGTAGGATTATCCACACGTGGCCATGACACTGGGGATGCACAGATCTTTATCAATCTTGCCGACAACGTTCGACTCAACCACGACTACACGATCTTCGGTGTTGTCGTCGATGGGATGGAAGATGTAGTCGACTTAGTCGTTGAGGGTGACGTCATCATACGGGCAGAGGTACGGGTAGGTACTTAGATAGATTGAACCAGCCCACCTATCAAAAAGACCAGTTGCCTCAAGGCATAAATCACCTCTATTCTGGCCTTTGTCGGGCCAAATATTAGAACGTAGCGATATTCCATTATCAGCTGCGCTCTGAAAACCCATCGCAATAAGGAAATCCATGCAGCTTTACACAAAAATCTTGATCGGCCTCATAGGAGGCGCGGTTGTCGGTGCAGTCGCGAACATCGGTGGCATCACATGGTTACAGAACCTCCTAGGTAACGTGGAGATACTCGGAACCGCCTTCATCAATCTCATCACGATGATCGTGATTCCCCTCGTTGTCGCTAGCCTGCTCGTAGGAACAGCCTCGCTTGGTGATCTCAGAAAACTCGGACGAATTGGTGGGAAAACGCTGGCGTATTACATGGTCACCACAGCGGTAGCGGTAACAATCGGGCTCGGGCTAGCCAACGTCATACAACCTGGTGCGGGTGTTTCCGAAGAGACACGGATCGAGCTGACAGAGCGCTACGGTGGAGACGCAGAAAGTCGAATGGACATCGCGGAAAACGCTCCAGGTTGGAAGGACACCCTACTCCGCGTAATTCCGAGAAACCCGGTTCGCGCAGCCGCAGACATGGACCTCCTCCCCCTCATCTTCTTCACAATCTGCTTTGGGGCAGCTCTAACGGTGATCGTACCTGAGCGAAAAAATGCTGTGCTCACTTTTTTCCATGGGGTTAATGACACCTCTATGGTCCTGATCAACTGGATCATGGAGCTTGCCCCATACGCGGTCTTCGTCCTGATAGGATCGGTCGTAGCAAACTTTGGCTTTGATCTCCTGCAAAGTCTGCTGACTTACACAATTGTTGTCGCGGCAGGACTTGGCCTACACGCACTGGGGACGTACGGGCTGATTGTCCGGTTTCTCGCTGGTTTGAACCCATTGAAGTTCTATCCAAAGATCGCCGCGGCACCCTTGCTCGCTTTCTCGACTTCATCATCAAATGCCACACTTCCGCTGACAATCGAAACAGCAGAGAAAAAAGTCGGTGTCTCCAAGCAAGTGGCTAGTTTCGTCCTGCCACTCGGCGCAACGATCAACATGGACGGAACTGCCCTCTACCAAGCTGTAGCCGTGTTGTTCATCGCTCAGATATATGGAATTGATTTGGGACTAGCAGAGCAGATGATCATTGTGCTAACTGCCACTCTCGCTTCCGTAGGAGCGGCCGGTGTACCGTCTGCAGGTATTATCACACTCATCATCGTGCTGAATTCAGTAGGAATGGGGGAGCACGTACAGGCTGGTATCGCACTCATTCTTGGAGTCGACCGGATTCTCGACATGATCCGGACTTCAGTGAACGTGACAGGAGATCTGACATGCTCTGCAGTAATCGCACGCAGCGAAGGAGAATCTCTTACGCTTTCTACTGCTACAGCATTGAGTGACTGAGTCACGTTAGCTGTATATACAGCACGGTTAGTAGAAAAGGCCCCGACGGACTGCTTCCGTCGGGGCCTTTTGATTAGAATTTCGCCGCTAGGTTAACCAGTCCTCACAGCCCGAGATCACTTCAAGCACAATGGGCCCAGAATGAAAATCGGATTAGTCGGCTTTGCTGGGTCAGGAAAGACGACCGTGTTCAATACAATGACCGGCTTAGACGTTCCAGTCGGATACGGTGGTGACGTTCGTCTAGGTACCGTTCGTGTGCCAGACAAACGAATCGACGCTCTTACGAAGATATTCTTACCAAAAAAGAGAACCTATGCAGAAATATCATTCTGCGATGTTCCTGGTGAACACGGATCACATAAAAGAGGATTATCCCCTCGCGGGCTCCAACAAATCCGCGATCAAGAAGCTCTCTGCCTAGTACTGCAGGACTTCAATAATCCGGCACTGGAAGGAGCACCAGACCCACTCTTGGACTTGGAATCCTTCCACACAGAATGCATCTTCGCAGATCTTGAAATTATTGAAAAGCGTCTCGACAGAGCTCGTAAGGAACAAGCAGACGCGCATGAGATCGCCACATTCGAGCTCGCCCAAGCCAATCTTGAAGCAGAACGCCCACTCCGCCTTATCCCTGATCCAGATCTAGACCGGTCGCTCATTAAGGGATACGGAATCCTCACCGATCGGCCCTTACTTGTGGTGGTGAACCGAGATGAAGAGCACGCGTCTAATGCTCTTACCGGGACATTGGACGCTCGAATCAGGGAATTCGGTGCGGCAGGCCTAACCCTATGTGCCAGCATAGAGGCTGATATCGCCGGCATGGAACCAGGAGACCAAAAAGAGTTTCTTGCTGATCTAGGCCTAAAGGAATCAGCATTATCAAGATTTATTAGATCGGCCTACGAACTACTTGATCTTATTTCCTTCTTCACGGTAGGGGATGATGAGGTTCGGGCATGGACGATCCGCCGTGGTACGAATGCACACCGAGCAGCCGGAAAGATTCATTCTGACTTGGAACGTGGATTCATTCGAGCAGAAGTGACACCCTACGAAGTGTTTATGGATTATGGTTCCGAGTCAGCGGTAAAAGATGCTGGGAAACTCCAGGTGGAAGGCAAGAACTACCTTGTCTCTGATGGCGACATCATGCACGTAAGGTTCAACGTGTAGGACTCTACTACTCAAGTGAAGGAAAATCCTGTATGTAGGATTGAAAATCACGTTAAAACCAGAAGAGCCCTTTCAATCCAACGCGGTCGTAATAAGATTGCATCAGCCTACGCTCACTCAGGAGGAAATATGGATCGCCGAGGTTTCGTAACTACTGGGCTGGCCGCGAGTATCGCGGGGGTCAGCGGGGGTGGCGGCACCCTTGCAGCAATGCTCGACCGCACGCCGGGCTGGCGGACTGGTAAGACGCTTGCCGATGGAACGGTCAGGCTCAGCTCAAACGAGAACCCTCTGGGGCTGTCACCGGACGCGCGCGAAGCAGTTATCGAATCCCTCGTCGATGCCAATCGATATCCTAATGGGTACCGAGGGCCACTCTTGGAAGAATTGGCGGGTTATCTCGACGTTAACGTTAATAACTTGACGCTTGGTTTTGGCTCAACTGAGATCCTTCAAATTGCAGTGCAGGCGTTCCAGGGACCAAACACACCGTTGATCATAGCACAGCCAACGTTTGAGGACATCTCAGACTATCAGGACACTATGCCCTTCGAGGTTGAAACGATCCCGCTAACCGAGGATTTGCAGCATGATATCGGTCGCATGCGCGAATCTTCAATGCGTCGTCCATCGGTCGTGTACTTTTGTAATCCGAATAACCCGACGGGGACAATCACATCGTCGCGTGATATCGATGCATGGATCGATGAAGCCCCTGAAACAACAACCTTCCTGATGGATGAGGCGTATCTCGAGTATGCTTCAGATGACTCTTTCTGGCCGGCAATGAAGTGGATAGAAGAGAAGCCAAACGTAATCGTGATTCGAACATTCTCTAAGATCTTTGCGATGGCCGGACTTCGTTTGGGTTATGCAGTGTCCCATCCGACAACCGCCAGGCGACTGAATGAGCACACGGTCCAAAATAGCCCGAGCGTTGTCGCAGGGGCAGCGGGTATAGCATCGCTCAAGGATAAAGACTTGGTCGAGCGTGCAGTCACGATGAATGCAGAGTCCAAAGAGATTGTTCACCAAACGTTAGATGGGCTAGGACTCGACTACCTTCCAACAAATACCAACTTCATCATGCACCGAATTAACGGTGACCTCCGGGAATACAGGAACCGGATGGCCGATGAAGGGTTGTTGGTGGGTCGTGATTTCCCGCCAATGCTTGACTACAACCGGCTTTCATTTGGTCTTCCAAACGAAATGGACCGCTGGGCTGAAGCCATCAAGGGCTTCCGTCAGAAAGGCTGGATCTAAGCTTCTTATCTAGGAGCATCAACAAAACGGTCGCTGCCGCTTGCTTCGGTGAGCAGCAGCGACCGTTTCTCTTACTCGGATATCACGCCGGGTGTGAGATCTTTTGCCAAAGCTCTTCACGGTCGAGAGCCAATTCTTCCATCACCTGAAAAGCGATCAGGTCCAGTCGATCTGCGATCGATCGATCGATGAGCCTATCCAAGAAGCGTACAGGATAGTCCAGGTCCCAATCCAGAAAGGATTCTGACCCGTATTCAAGGTTCTGTAAGATTCTGATAACGAGGTAAGAATCATCCAAAAGACCTGGGAGTCCTTGAGTCATCTCTGGAATCAGATCGAAAGGCTGTAGATAATAGCGTTCAGCACAATCAAGCAGAGGATTCACGACAGATGATAAGCCTCGATCCTCAGCTTCTTGCCGAGCACTCGCTAGAAATACCGGTACTGATTCAATAACCTCAAGTGCAACTTCAACTGCCTCATCTCTATCCCGTTTATCAGCTTCCGGTAACATCTTCGCAACATAGCTCTGGAGTGCTTGGTAACCATTTCGAGCCTTTGCGCTCTCAATGACTGCAAGAATATCGGGAATACCTTCCCAAGATGTCATCGTAGATCCGTCCGACGCAGTCTGAGGCTATTCCCAACCACAGTCACCGAACTGAGCGCCATGGCCAGGGCAGCGAGAATTGGATGTAGCGATCTCAAAATCATGGGCAAGAAAGTTACTGAGTAGAAGGCACCAGCTGCTACCGGAATCAGCACCACATTATAGAAAAACGCCCAGAACAGATTTTGCTCGATCGTTCTCATGGTTGCCCGACTCAATGCGAGCGCAGTAGCCACTGATCTTGGATCTCCTCCCATCAACGTTACATCGGCAGCTTCAATCGCCACGTCCGTACCGGTACCGATAGCGATGCCTACATCTGCTTGAGCCAAGGCCGGAGCATCGTTGATCCCATCACCAACCATCGCAACGACGTGGTCAGCCTGGAGTTCCCGAATGACATCACACTTCTGGTGCGGAAGCACTTCTGCCCTGACCTCATGAATACCAATGCTGGAGGCAATTGCTTCGGCAGTGGCGTTTTGGTCACCGGTTAGCATAATCACAGCTAATCCTTCTAGTTTAAGCTCCTGAACTGCATCCGCTGATCCTTCCTTGAGTGTGTCCGCAGCCCCCAGCACTCCGTCTGCTTTACCGTCAATCGCAACCCACAAAGGGGTAGCTCCTCCAGCCACGATACTCTCCTTCGCCAGCTCAAACTCCGTGAGGTCGATATCCCGTTCTGACATAAGAACTTGGTTTCCAACCAAAACTTCTGCACCCCCAATAATCGCCTCCACACCCCGACCGGGAATTGCTCTAAAGGAGCTGGGCTTAGTCAGGTTCAAAAATCTGCTTTGGGCCTCACGGAGGACGGCCTCACCTAAGGGGTGTTCACTCATCAATTCCGCAGATCCAGCCAGACGCAGGAGTTCCGCTTCATCACTATCCAGGGTTATGACCGTTCGGATCTCTGGTTCACCCCGCGTTAATGTTCCGGTTTTGTCAAATACAACTGTTCCAAGTCGTCTCACACGTTGGAGTGCTTCTGAACTCCGAAACAGTATTCCCTGACGTGCCCCTCTACCGGTTCCAACCATCACTGCAGTTGGGGTGGCTAAACCAAGAGCACAGGGACAAGCAATCACAAGCACTGCTACCAAGCGCACAAGAGCTACAGAGAAATCAGCCCCAACTACAACCCACCAAACAAAAAAAGTCAGAACTGCGACAATGATTACTATTGGCACAAAAATACCGGCCACCTGATCTGCTAACCGTTGGATCGGAGCCTTACTCCCTTGAACTTCCTGCACGAGTCGAATGACCTGAGCAAGGGCAGTATCCGCCCCAACTCTTGTAGCCCTGAAGTGAAAGGCGCCGGATTTGTTCATGGTTGCACCCACAACGACATCACCGGGGGCCTTCTCAACTGGCATGCTCTCCCCTGTCAGCATGCTCTCATCAATGGAAGACAGGCCATCGACAACCTCACCGTCTACTGGTATGCGTTCGCCGGGACGTACAAGCAATAAGTCACCGACTACGACGTCAGAGATAGGTATGTCATAGTCAACTCCCTGCCGAACCACACGAGCTGTATCTGGCTGAAGTCCTATGAGCTCCCTTATTGCCTCACTTGTGTCCCCCTTAGCTCGGACTTCCAGAAGCTTGCCGAGTTTAATCAAAGTGATGATGAGTGCAGCGGTTTCGAAGTAAACATGCTCACCTGCCAGAGTGCTTCCAACACTGAGCATTACAACGACAACAACTGAATACACAAAGGCGACTGTGGATCCTAAGGCGACGAGCACATCCATATTCGCCGATCCAGACCGAAGGGCCTTCCAGCCACCCACGTAGTAATCCCAGCCAACGTATACCTGAACTGGGCTCGCAAGGACGAACATCAACCAATTCACCCAATGTGCATAAGCCCAAGAACCCAGAAGCCCAAAGTCTCGAGCCATACTGAGTATGAAGAGTGGGCCTGCGAACCCTACCCCTATCCAGAATTTTCTGGTTTGGTCTTCTAGCTCTCTTCGCCGAGCCGCCGCTTCAACGTCGTCGAGTTCATCCGGATCCGCCTGCAAAACCCCATATCCCACCCCCTCGACTGCAACGCTCAGATCCTCAAAGGTGGCTCCCTCTTCTGACAACTCCACTATGGCACGCTCAGTTGCGTAGTTCACCGAGGCACCAGCAACCCCTTCGGTGCGGCACAATGCCCGCTCAACCGTGGCTGCGCAGTTCACACACGTCATCCCAGTAATCGGGAGCGTGAGCTGTCGAGTACTGGAGGAGTCTACCGTCATACCAGTCTCATGTATTGCCGCCTTACTGAACCTAATGCTAACCAACTGGTGGGTAGTTGATCTGACTCATCAATCCCTCAATCTCTTGCCAACTCGTTTTCTCAGAATTCCAGGAAATCGTAACATCCCGGGTGTCATGCCTACCTTCAACCGATAAGACGCCTTCGATCTCGGAGACCCCTCTCTGAATAGCTACCACACAATGTCCGCAGCTGATATTAGGTACCTGAACCGTTCGATTCTTCATCAATATCTTCTCCTCAAGCTTTGTTACTCGCCTCGAATACCTGGATGAGTTCTCCGAGGATCTGTTCCTTTTGTGAGTTGTCCGTTCCTTGCATTGCGTTGGTTACACAGTGTTGCAGATGCTGATCGAGCATGCGACTGCTCACCTTCTTAAGAGCTCTCTGAATCGCCAAGATTTGATTGACCACGTCAATACAGTACGCTTCCTCCTCAACCATGCGTCCAATACCCCGAACGTGACCTTCTACACTTTTCAGTCGCCGCAAGATGTCCACCTTCCGCTCATCCATCATCCGGACCTGCCTTATACCATAAGTACAATCTACACATTTAACCCACCCCCCCTGGGGGGGGGTAATCTCATCGTAGAAAGATAGGCGGACATTAGTGTCAGTCAACCACTCCTTGTGGCATTATTCATGACTAAACACCTTTTCTGCATGTCATTTATCTCTTCTATAAAGACCCTCCTTACCTTTGGAAGAGGGGTTGTGGGTGGGCTTCCCGACGGGACTGAGGACAAGGATCCTATCAACCTTTTCCGGGGCTGGTTTGAAGCTGCTAAGAAGTCGGGGATCCTACTTCCGGAGGCGATGTCACTTGCGACATCCACCCCAGATGGGAAGCCTTCAGTCAGGATGGTCCTCTTAAAGCATGTCGATCTACACGGGTTTGCGTTTTATACCAATTATGGAAGCCAAAAAGCCTCTGAAATAGATCGAAACCCATATGCTGCCCTCTGCTTTCACTGGCCAATCTTACAAAGGCAAGTCCGGATATCAGGCAAAGTTGAGAGAGTCCCAGAGGATGAGAGCAGGGATTATTTTGTAACGCGCTCGCGGGCAAGCCAGGTGGGCGCTTGGGCTTCAAAGCAAAGCGAGAATCTTTCTGACCGCGCAGAACTGGAAACCCGAGTTCGGACTTATAGTGAAAAGTTCTCTGATGATAATATTCCACTACCTCCGTTTTGGGGTGGCTACCGCCTCAAGGCAGAGCAAATTGAGTTCTGGCAAGGACGGGTAGGCCGACTTCATGACCGGGTACTTTTCAAGCGAGCTTCGGGCGGATGGGAAAGTAAGCGGCTTTATCCCTAATACGATCTGGATCAGCTGATTGGAGCCCTTGGCACTTTTTCGTCACGCATCGCCGCATGGTATAGAAACGTCGCCAACACCACCGCAGCCTGAGCTAAATCCTCCTCACTCAGTCTCTCGTAGAAGTCCGTATTCGTGTGGTGCGTTCTTACATCGTAGTCCCGATAATCTTGTAGAGAGTTGAAGCCTGGAAGGCCTGCTCGTGTGAATGACAGATGATCCGTACTACCGATATTGTCCATCAGGTTCTTACGGACTCCGATATCATTCAAAGGTTGAAGCCAGGCATCAAAAATCGCCTTAGCTGCTGCGTTTTGCTCCATGTACCAACCATAGATCGCACCTGTCCCTGGGTCGTGGTTGAAATAGACCGAGAGGTTCTGACGGTTATCCGGGTTGTCTTCGCCCAGATGCCTAGCGACATACTCCCTGGAGCCGTGCAGGCCCTGCTCCTCAGAACCCCAGAGTCCGACACGTATCGTTCGCCGTGGCTCTACCCCTAAGTCTTCCAAGATACGCATCGCTTCCATAACCGAAGCCACTGCGTCGGCATTATCCGAGGCACCCGTAGCGGAGTGCCAAGAATCCAAGTGTGCTCCGACCATAACAACTTCATCCCCGATCTCCGGATCAGCACCTGGAATCTCAGCAAGAACGTTATAGCCCCTAGTGTCGTCCTCGTGGAATTGGCCTTCGATCGCAATCCTCAGGCTAACTGGTTCTCCAGCCTCAATCATGCGAACAATCATATTGTAGTGTTCAGAAGCGAGGATCACGGTTGGTGAGGCGGTGTCTGGGTTGTCCCTGCCTAGCACAAAAATTGTCCCATGTTGTCCCTGGTTGGGCCGNAGCACTGCTCCTACTCCGATATCGTGGAGCAGCTGTGCGAGAGNACCTCTGTCNGCTGGAGTCTNAGTTGGNAGGAACCGAGGGGCACCAATCCGCACCGGTTCCTGGTAGTCAGCGGGCTGAAGCCTATCCTCCTCTATGAATCCTTCCTGTGGTTGTGCAATAAGCACGACCTTATCTCGCAACTCTGATCCGCGAGTGCGTAAATCATCTGTTGTCCAATCTCCGATATACACGGGAGACCCCTCCAGCACCCCATCAGTACTGGGTGTCCACGCTTCAGGATATCCGAAAAGAGGGAAGTATCGCGGACTCCTCATTTCAAGCGTCAGCCCTTCAAGTGTCCAGCCACGACCGAAGTCCCATGACTCTAAATGAGCATTCTCGAGCCCCCATTCCTCAAATTTCATTACGCCCCAGTCTGCTGCTCGTTTGTACGCCGGCGTCGCCGAAAGCCGAGGCCCAATTACATTTGTCAGATAGTTGAAATGCTCCATTACCTCCGATCGCTCTAAGCCTTCAGCCTTAATCCGCTCGATCATCGCCAGATCTACTGGCTCCTGGGCACCGAGGGGGATGACCAGCGCTGAAAGCGTAGTCAGTGTAACCAGTACTCGCTTCATGACTGCATCTCCGTGAGGGTACGTGGGAAAGATGCCGTGAAGTGTTGTGTCACGCGAGCATACTTGCCTGTAGAGATGGACCCCCTCCCTTTCTCAAGGGAGAATCAATCTAGGTGGAGGGTGAGAATCGTGGCCGAAAGATATTTTACTCAGGACACGGTCTCTTTTATGGCAGAACTGGCTGAACACAACAACCGTGAATGGTTTTCAGCAAATAAGACGAGGTACGAAGATCTGGTGAAGGATCCTGCGCTTCGCTTCATCGCAGCCTTTGCAGCAGAACTCAAGGGCATTAGCCCACACTTCATGGCTACACCTCGGTCTTTATTCCGGATCTATCGGGATGCACGCTTCTCTAGAGACAAGAGCCCTTATAAGACCTGGACGGGAATCCAGTTCCGGCACGATTCGGCAAAGGATGTCCATGCTCCTGGATATTATTTGCACATAGAACCAGGGTCTATTTTCGTGGCGCTGGGTGTATGGCATCCTGATCCACAGTCGCTCCGTGCAATCCGGGAGCATATGGTTGAAAACCCTCGCTCATGGAAAAAGGCTTCACAAAACAAAAGGTTTGCGGATGTATTCAGACTATCAGGGGATCGCCTGAAACGTCCCCCCAAGGGGTTTGAGCCAAATCACGAATTGATAGAGGAACTGAAGTGGAAGGATTACATCGCAACAAAAGATGTTTCACAGTCTTTCTTGACCGATGCAGCACTCCCACAGGAGCTTGCAAGACTATTCAAGGTCGGTACACCACTAATGAAGTTCCTATGTAGCGCATTAGCTGTACCGTTCTAGACCTAGGACGCGCCGGGCCTGAGCTTTGGGCACAAGTCGGCGTCGCATAACGAACAACGGGGAACTCATGAACCTGGGTATACAAGCCGCGCTCGCTCTCTTTCCAATCGCGCTCGGGGGGGTCCTTCTCATCGGCTTCCGTATTGCGGCCAAACACGCCATGCCAGCTGCCTACGTTGCTGCTGTCGCCGTAGGATTCATAGCGTGGCAGATGACTCCTTCTCGGGTGGCAGCAGCCTCGATCGAAGGGCTTTTTATCACCTTTGATCTGCTGTTCATCATCTTCGGTGCAATCCTACTATTACACACACTTGAGCGCTCTGGAGGAGTCGCCGCCATCAAACGCTCCTTCCATGCCGTGAGTGATGACCGCCGTGTCCAGATTGTGATTGTAGCCTGGCTTTTTGGATCTTTCATCGAAGGAGCAGCAGGTTTTGGAACTCCGGCTGCCGTAGCAGCACCTCTCCTAGTAGCACTCGGTTTTCCTGCTGCGACTTCAGTGATGCTCGGCATGATGATCCAGAGCATGGCCGTCACGTTTGGAGCTGTCGGAACACCTGTCCTCGTAGGCGTTCAGAACGGCCTCGGGGGCATGGACTTCACGGCTGACTTGACTGCTGCCGGTCTCACTATGAATGACTTTCTTCGCCTTGTGACTGCGAAGGTCGTCATACTCCATGCAATCGCTGGGTTCCTTATTCCTACATGGATGGTCATTATGACGACGCGCTTCTTTGGTGCGAATAAGTCATGGACCGAAGGGCTTTCCATCCTGCCGTTCACGATCTTTGGAGGGCTCGCCTTCGCAATCCCGTACGTCCTTTTTGGGACTTTCCTTGGACCCGAATTCCCATCCCTTCTCGGAGCACCAGTAGGCCTCATTATCGTCGTTTGGGTAGCGCGCCAAGGATGGCTCCTTCCTGAGGACACATGGGACTTCCCTGAGCGCAGGGCCTGGGATCAGTCTTGGATCAGTGGTTTGGAGGAAGAACTCGCTGACGTACCAGAGGGACAGGGAATCTCTACCGCGATGGCCTGGACGCCCTACGCACTTCTCGGTGCGATCCTCGTAATCACTAGGCTTGAAAGGATACCAGGAACGGAGATCCTGGTACCAGTTCGCGGATGGCTCCAGTCGGTCGCCATCACCTGGTCTGATATTCTCGGGTCCGGGATCACTGCTTCGACCACGCCACTATATCTACCAGGCTTTGTATTGCTGCTCGTCGTAGGCATTACGGCGATTCTGCATCGAATGGAGATATCAGATCTGACCGAAGCTATGAAGTCGTCTACCAAGGTCTTAGTGGGCGCTGGCATAGTACTGGTATTCACTGTTCCTATGGTACGCGTCTACATCAACTCGGACGTGAACGGGTTAGATATCGTGTCGATGCCACTCGCCATGGCTGAGTGGGTGGCGCAAAACGTAGGGCAGGTATGGCCTTTCTTCGCCGGAGTAACCGGAGCACTGGGCGCTTTCATCGCCGGCTCGAACACGGTCAGTAACCTTACGTTTGCAGCTTTCCAGTACGGTGTTGCTGAGCGGCTAGCCATGTCGACTGTCATGATCGTTTCGCTCCAAGCAGTAGGAGCAGCAGCTGGGAATATGATCGCCATCCACAATGTCGTCGCTGCATCTGCAACTGTAGGCCTTCTCGGTAAAGAAGGTGACACGTTGAGGAAAACAATTCTTCCTACAATCTACTATCTACTCGTATTGGGTGTCCTAGGACTTTTGGCAATTCACGTCCTAGGAGTAACTGACCCACTTATGGGATCCGGCTAATCGACTCTAGGGTCTGAGGAGTATTGAACAGCAGCCCTGAAGCCAGAATTCTTGGCTGTTGATCCTACTTCTGGAGTGCAGCAGCTATGCCGTCAGCTGCATGTTCAATACACCGCTCCCCTATCTTGCGACTCATACCCTGGGCGTCCCCTAGGACACCATTCGGAGTAACCTCACGAAAACCGTCCCTGAAAATCCGCTCAGATAAGGCGTCATCGAAATCCGCCAGATAACCCTCTTCTGCAAGATCTTCACGCACTAGATCTGGCCTTATACAGAGCATTTCTGAACTCTCTGCGATGTCTGCATGCCCACCTACGCGAGTGACAAGTTCGGGAGCCTCAGATGCAACTGCACTCTTCCAGAATTCGATGAAGCCAACCAGATCTGTGTAGGCATCAACTTCGAAATCTGGCCCCACTGCAGAGCGAAGATCATTTAGCATGTCCGCAAGAGGAGCGAAGTTGCCACCGTGCGAAGGCACAAAACACACACGCCGGAATCCATGACGAGAGAGACTTACGGCGTAATCTGTACATAACGCCTCTAGGGTCTGCTGTCGTATCGAGAGTGTTCCTGGGAAAGCCATATGATGCTCTGAACAGCCCACGCGAATAGTCGGTGCAACGAGAGCATCACCCAGTCGGCGAGCCACCTCCAGTGCTAAACGGTCACCACGGACTGCATCAACCAATAAAGGCAAATGAGGGCCATGTTGCTCAACCGCACCAACTGCGACTACAACAGTTGCGTAGCCGTCTTGCAACGCTCGCTTGACCTCAGGGGAAGTTAGTTCCTCTAACAGCAAATTCTGTTGACTCATGCTAGGCAACCTAAGGAATGACAGAAGATCGCTCTAGGAGAACACAGATCACCTCCCCTCCCATAAATGAGCAACTCGCTAGTTACAACTCGCTTGACACTTCGCTGCAAGTAAACGATTGAGGACTCCTTGGTATCCGGACCAGGGCGTAGAGTTATATCCGCGACCATCCCCAACAGCAGTCTTGTGTGCTACTACCATTGCAAGCGCCGGCAAAACAGTGATGTACTGACCATAGGCGCCTTTCGCGGTATACGCACCAGAGTAAAAAGGCGAAACCGAAGGGCTATCCCAAATCCACCACATATAGCCATACCCGAATGCACCGGAGCGCCTGGATTCTGGGTTCATCTGCTCTCTGTGAGTTACCAAGGACGTAACCTCGCGTACCCAGCTTTCTGGAATCAGCCGATGGCCATCCCAATTACCCTCTTGCAACATCAGTTGCCCCACCCGAGCCATATCACGGGTTGATAGCCACATGTGGTAGGCAGGGTAAATGGACCTATCAAGATTCCCCCTCTTTTCTTGTCTAGAGCGCTGGAAATCTTCGAACCCCAGAGGCTCTGCAAGATCCGTCATTAGAGCATCGAAAATCTCTCCACCTGTCATCAACTCAAACGCGGCCCCAGCTGCATTAAAATCCCAATTGTTATAGAGAAAATAGGAACCAGGCTCTTGGGATCCTCTCGCGGGTGCAGAATCAGAATCATCTCCACTATTCGAAGCATCGTGATAAACACCAGACCTTGCTGTAAGAAGGTGTCGCACTGTCGCCCGCCGTTCGATTTCCATGAGGCCCCCATGGTCATCCATACCCAGCCCTTCCAGCGTCCGGTCTAGGTCGATGGTACCATCAGCGACATAAGGTCCGTAGAGCATCGCGAGAATGCTCTTACGAACGGACGCCACATACGAAAGCTCTTCTAGGTCACCGAAGTGCAGCAGCACCTTTCCATCGACGACCACCATGAGACCTGTCGTATTGAGTGTGGAGAGGTACTCTGGAAGGGTCTCAAGAGCAGTTTGACTGAAGCCGGCATCTTCTGGAGTCAGCCATTGAGACCATGTCGAGTCGAGAGGGCCTCCGAAGCCTGTAGGTGACGAGCATGCATAGGTGCCCAAGGCAGCTGTAAGCACAAAAATGCAATTCAACACCGTCCGTATACTAACGACCCACCGCGTACTCATCCTTTCTGTAATCTCCATCCTTCGAACGAGTTTTGCATTCAACAATACACGACCGATCCTACTGGTACTGGCTGGAACTCGACACACCTAACCACTCTGTAATCATTGAGAGGGACCTATTTTTGGATTGCCAGAGGATCGGATAGAGGGGTAGCTTCGCTTCCCGTTCTATACCGCGGCACATGAGGAGACAAGCCATGCGCGGCCGTATGATGCAGGCACCCCTACTCGTTTCATCACTTATCGAGCATGCGGGAGACGTCTACCCTGACCAAGAGATTGTCACACGCACTGTAGAAGGACCAATCCACCGGTACACCTGGAGTGATGCCCGTGCACGTGCCAGAAGATTAGGGAGTGCGCTGGTGACTCAGGGAATCAGAGAGGGTGACCGTATAGGCACCTTAGCCTGGAATACACACCGGCATCTTGAAGTCTATTACGGGGTGTCTGGTATTGGTGGAGTATGCCACACACTCAACCCGAGGCTACATCCCACTCAGTTGGTCTACATCGTTAATCACGCGGAGGATCGCGTTCTGTTTGTAGACTTAACCTTTGTTCCACTGATTGAAGCTGTGGCCGAACAAATTCCTAATGTGGAAACCGTTGTTGTGCTCACAGATTCTGAAAACATGCCGGCAACCTCCTTGGGTAACGCAGTCTCCTATGAGGACTTTATCATCGATGGCGATATCGATTTTGATTGGCCTCATCTTGATGAGGACGCTGCCGCAGCACTTTGCTATACCTCCGGCACGACTGGAAACCCAAAGGGAGCACTATACAGCAATCGGTCGACAGTATTGCATGCATTTGGAGTCTGCATGCCCGATGTGTTTGACCTCAGGGCAGCCAGTACAGTACTTCCCATCGTGCCAATGTTTCACGCGTGCGCCTGGGGCATCCCCTACGCAGCGGCAGCCACAGGATCAAAAATAGTTTTTCCAGGTCCACGATATGATGCTAACGCACTTTCTGACCTAATGTCCCAAGAGGATGTAACGTACTGTGCGGGAGTGCCTTCAGTATTTATCCCACTTGTTCAATACTGGAAGGATACTGGTTCAAAGCCGAAATCTCTCAACATGGTAGTCGTGGGAGGCGCTGCACCTCCTCGTGCACTCATGGCAACAATGGAAGGCGAGTTCGGTATTGAGTTTAGACATGCCTGGGGCATGACCGAGACGAGCCCACTCGGTTCAGTCAACACTCTTTTGCCATCTCACCGAGCGCAATCTGTCGAGGAGTATTCACAGTTCCAGACTAAGCAAGGCAGGCCGCCATTCGGTGTTCAGGTCCGGATTGTGGACGACGATGGAAAGCCACTTCCCCATGATGGAGTCGTATTTGGTGAGCTACAAGTCCGAGGCCCTTGGGTGATTGACGGATACTTCAAAGAAGAAGAATCAAGTCTCACCCATGACGGATGGTTTCCCACAGGAGATGTCGCAACTATCGACAGCCAATCTTACATCCAAATCACCGACCGTACCAAAGACCTGATCAAATCAGGTGGTGAGTGGATTAGTTCTATTGATGTAGAGAATACAGCGATGGGACACCCCGACATCGTTATGGCAGCGGTCATCGGCGTCCCGCACGAAAAGTGGGGCGAGCGGCCACTCATGATCGCAGTCGCACCACCGGACAGTTCCCCAACCAAAGAATCAATACTTGAGTACCTCTCAGAAACACTCGCGAAGTGGCAACTACCGGACGATGTAATCTTTGTGGATGAGCTGCCGATGGGTGCTACAGGTAAGGTGCGTAAAGTCACACTGCGAGCGGAATACGGAGGCGAGTGAAGGTTCTTGCCATAAGAACTTGGGTGACGAAACCCAAACCGCATCGTATCTTGTGTGAGCCGGATCCAGATGCGTCCAAGACCTGGAGTTGAAGTATGAAAGAGCAATTGCGACTCAGAAGAATTGCCCTTTCCCTCGCCCTCCTGCTTGGAATGACAGGCTGTGCTCATGCCGTCAATGCTGGCCTGGGTATGCTCGGAGTTGATAAAGACGGAGCCGAAAACCCCTTCGGAAGCTGGAGTCGGTCTGATCGTGGTGGTCAGATCTCTAGTGGGTATCAGCACGCACCTACACTCGACTTCTGGACTGGCTTTGGGTCACGATCACAACCCCACTCAATGTCACAGAGCCTCTTTCAAGGACGTAATCCAGCACCCTATGGATCCTGTCTCGCTGTCCCATTAGGGCTCAGCCAAATTCTACCGATTGCGAATGGAACCCCATCTCGCACGCTTCAGAAATTAGGCCCGTTCGAGATCGGAATGGCAGGTAATCTTGGGGGCGTAGGGAGTATCCTAGGCATGAATGGTAGCAATTTTGCTCAGCAGGCTCTGGCAACAAGCGCGGCGCTCGGATCACAGGGGACAACCTGCGGATACTCTTTATTTGTGTTCCTGACCCCAGCTGGGTCAGCGAATGATCCTGTAAGCATCCTCCGATAGAGCCTTGGAGAAAGCCCGAAGTTTTTAGTCGCTCAGATCTCGAGCGCGCTCCCTGAGCACAAACTTCTGGATCTTGCCAGTCGATGTCTTCGGTAATTCCCCAAAAACCACAGTTTTGGGAGCTTTGAAGTGTGCCATATGATCTCGGCAAAAATCGATGATCTCCAACTCGGTCGTATCTGATCCTTCACGGAGTTCAACAAACGCACAGGGCGTCTCTCCCCAATGATCATCGGGCCTTGCAACAACAGCTGCCGCGGAAATCGTCGGATGTCTGTAGAGGACACCCTCAACTTCAATCGAGGAGATATTCTCACCCCCTGAAATGATAATGTCCTTGGACCTGTCACGGATCTCCGCGTACCCGTCCGGATGAAGTACTGCCAAGTCCCCTGTATGAAAGTACCCCCCGGAGAATGCCTCAGCTGTTGCAGTCGGGTTCTTCAAATACCCTTTCATAAGCACGTTTCCACGCATCATGATCTCACCAATCGTTTCTCCATCTGATGGAACGGGCTTCATGGTCTCCGGATCCAATACCGCCAGTTCTTCCTGAACCACGTACGGCACACCCTGCCGGGCCTTGAGTACGGCCTGATCCTCTGCGGGCAGCTCATCCCACTCTGGATGCCAGGCACATACAGTGTTCGGTCCGTAGCACTCCGTCAGTCCATATACATGTGTGATCTCAAGCCCGATTCGGCCTGCTCGATCAAGTACAGCAGCTGGAGGAGCCGCTCCTGCTGTCATCATGCGAACCGAGTGTGGAAGCCGCTCCCCGCGCCGCTCTACTTCAGTCGTGACCATATTCACAACGATCGGAGCACCACACATATGTGTGATTCCCTCTGTTTCGATTAGATCGATAATTTCAGCCGGGTCGACCCCTCGGGTGCAGACATTTGTACCAGCAACTGCAGCCACGGTCCAAGGAAAACACCATCCGTTGCAGTGGAAAAGCGGAAGTGTCCAGAGGTATGTAGGGTTTTGCGGTAGGGACCACTCCAGGGCATTCCCGAGTGCGTTCAGATATGCCCCCCGGTGATGGTATACAACTCCTTTCGGATTTCCTGTCGTTCCGGACGTGTAATTCAGCGCGATCGCGTCCCACTCATCAGGTGGAAAAGACCAACCTGCATCGGTTGAGCCTTCCTCGACCAAGGCCTCATAGGTCACCTCCCCTATCGAGGAACCCTTAGCTTGGGTGGGGTCCTCGATATCGATGACGAGTGGATCTACTGTCGCAAAGCGCAAAGCTCCTTCACCCACCTCGGCCAGACCCTGGTCAACCATAAACATCGAGGCTTCTCCGTGATCCAGAATGAAGCCAACCATCTCCGCATCGAGTCTGGTGTTGATCATATTCAGGACTGCGCCAGCCATTGGAACGGCAAATGAAAGCTCGACCGCAGCAGGCGTGTTCGGGCAAAGCACAGCAACCGTATCATTCTTCTCTACCCCCCGCCGTCTTAGTGCATCAGCTAAGCGACAGCAGCGCTGGAAGGTCTCTGACCAGCTTTGTTCAGTGCCTATATAGCGGATAGCAGCCCGGTCAGGATACACGCTGGCAGTCCGCTGCAAGAATGACAGTGGTGTAAGCGCCACGTGGTTCGCCCCGCGGGGCTCCATATCTTGGTCGTACTTACTCATTACGGAGATTTGAAGGAGGGACTGAAGACCCAAGAATGGCTTTGCAAATAGATCCTGGGACGGTCCTAGAAACGAGGCCAAGCTATCGCCACACGTTTCTACGGGCGAGGCGTCACCGTTTCATCTGTCAATTTAGGCCTGGAACTGACGCAGGGACTCGGGTGATTTATGGTGACAACTCACCCCTTAGTGACCTGGTCTATACATCAGATCTGACGATCGAGTCAGCGCCACCCCAACTAGGGTGGCGTATGCTACTATTTAGCGGTCTTCCCCTGCTGCTGTTCATGGCCTTATGGATCTCTCAATCTCCGGCTGATCGGTAGCGCTCTGACACGTACTCACCTCAGTTCGCTAGCGGACAGACGCCTATGGCCCCAAGCTGGAGATCGTTTCCATCAAATCGATTCAAGCTACGCCCTTAAATCCCTAGCCCAGCGCGCCTGATGACTGACGTCCAATACCGTTTCCGTGTCCCACATCCGCTCGTCCTGCTGACCGGATGTATCATCCTCGCCTCCATGGCTAGCTATGTATTACCGGCAGGTGAGTTTGAGCGGAGCATGGATGAAGAAACCGGGAAAATTGCTGTAGTCGCTGGAACCTACCAACAAGTGGAACAGACACCGGTCAACTTGTTTCTTGCTATGGTGGCACTCCCACGTGGGATGGTAGACGCCGGTGGGGTGATTTTCCTTGTATTCTTGATCGGAGGTGCATTAACGGTAGTTGACGAAACCGGAGCCCTCAGGCGAGGAATCTCATCTCTTGTTCGTGCACTCAAGGGAAGAGACCTGCTCATCATTGCTGCCATTTCGCTCTTCTTCGCCACTGGTGGCGTCGTTCAGAACATGCAGGAGGAAATCATCCCCCTGATCCCTGTTGTCTTGATCGTAACCTCCCGACTAGGGTTTACCCCTCTAGTTGCTATGGCAATAAGTGCCGGCGCGGCTTTTGTAGGATCTGCCTTCAGTCCAATCAATCCATTCCAAGTCTTGATCGCCCAAGACGCAGCTGGTGTGACACCTGTGTCAGGCTGGGCCTTTAGAGTCGTATTCCTCCTGATCGCTTTAGTGTTCTGGATTGGGATGACAATGAGATATGCTGTCCGGACCCGTGTCACACCCGAGATTGGCAGAACTGAAGATCCAGAGGATTCGTTGGGGCCGAGGGACTGGGTCATCCTGTCGATGCTGCTTTGCACATTCGTATTGATGGGATACTTAGCCAGAATCGGATTCAATCATATGTCCGCTGCTTTCTTCATAATGGGTGTGCTTGCGGGTGCTGTTTCCGGAATGGGACCAAGTCGTATCGCCCAGGCCTATGTAAATGGATTCCGCCAGATGGCATATGCTGCGCTCCTGATTGGATTTGCTAGAACGATTTATGTCGTGCTTCTGGATGGCCGGATCATTGATACGATTGTGTATGGGATGTTCCAGCCACTAGAAAGCCTTCCGTCCCTTACATCAGCACTTGGAATGGTCGTAGCACAAGCGGCAATCCATGTGCCTATACCGAGCGTGAGTTCGCAAGCCGTTCTAACGATGCCTGTGCTTATTCCTCTTTCTGACCTACTAGAAATTTCTCGCCAAGTTACTGTTCTCGCCTACCAGTACGGGGCAGGGCTATGTGACCTGGTTACACCTACAAACGGCGCACTCATGGCGATTCTCGCGGCTGCCGGTGTACGCTATGAAGATTGGATCAAGTTCACGGGCCCACTCTATCTGGGACTTATAGCCCTGGGAGCGGTTTCTATCGCGGTTGGGATCAGTATAAATCTGCAATGAATCATAGCTGAGTGAACATTCGGAAGTAGGCTGGTTTGGCCCAAATGCACTCGCCCTGCTTCCGCTTGTCCCCGCAGATGCTCTGTTCGTAGAACACCTTCTTTCTTCCAGAAATCGAGAAGATCACTGACAACCCAGCAACCGCAGCTAATCAATTTCCAGCGCCCGAGCGAGATCTATGGCACGAGAACGCGGAATCTCACTCTTCAAACCATCTCGCGTCATCGCTCCACGGCCTAGAATGTCCGTGCTACGACGAAGTGCGACAGGGCCCAAGAGATCTCCCGGGACAGGTACTGATCGCTGCGTAAGCAAGTGGTGTAGTTGAGTATTATTCACATTAACGATACGTGAATGCACCTCATGGCCAAGCCAACGCAGCAAGTCGTTGGTAGGCCTTGGGCGACCCCGGGAGTCAAACTCTACCGCACGAAATCCAATAGAGATCGGTCGCCACACACCAGTCTCCCAAGCATCAACCGGCCATTCTCTCATCGTGTGCATCCACAGGCGACGACCACGAAGAATCCATTTGCACTTATCCAGGCGCACCGGACTCACTCCGAAACGACTCTTAAGATCATCGGTGGCAAGTCCCACGAGTTCTGCGATATCAGAAGAATCATTCCCCGGAAAAAGCTCTGGCACAGCATTCCAACCTTCTGCCTCCTGTTCAGCGGCACCTAAGCCATCCCCTCCGACGCTGCCCTCGAGGCGACGCAATCTCGCCATAAAAAGCCCACCTGAATCGAGGTGCTGAGGATAGATCCTGATTGAGCCCTCTAGCGTAGAATCATATCTCTGACCCTCAAAAGAGGTGAGCCCAGAAGCACATGGTATCTGGAGTTTAATTGGGTCAATTTCGACCGGATGATCACGAAGGATACCATTGATAACAGCTTCGTTTTCCTCGGGTGCAAATGTGCATGTTACATAAAGAATCGTCCCTCCTGGCTTCGTAACTCGAATCGCTTTCTCAAGAAGCCGCCGTTGAACCTTTTTCACATATCCAAGGAATGAGGACGACTGCCGTGGAGCCCTACCAGCTCGACGCCGGAGAGTCCCTTCTCCCGAACACGGAGCATCGACCAGTACTCGATCGAATAGAGCTTGTTCTGGCGCCTCCCTCCCGTCCCCCGAAGCAACAAGAACATTGGAAACTCCAAGTCGATACAAGTTACCGAGAAGACCACGGATTCGGTTCTCATTCAACTCATTTGCGACCAAGCATCCCCTTTCCTTCATCAACTCCGCTATATGGGTGGTTTTACCACCTGGTGCGGCACACAAATCTAGGACACGCTCTCCAGGTTGAGGGTCAAGCACAGGACCAGCAATCCCGGTCGATGCCTGCTGTACGTAGAATAGACCGAGCCAATGTTCTAGTGTGAGTGATACGGGCCGCGGACCCTCTTCGACCTCATAGAAGTCCGGCAGTCCATCTTTCTTGCGCACCCGAAACCCCTGCTCTGTCAAACGGTCGATAAGTTCCTCTGGAGTGACACGGCGCCTACAGACTCTGAAAACAGTGGGTTCAGGATTTGCAGCAAACTGCCTGAATCGGTCCCAGTCAGAGATAACACTTCTATATCTAGTTAGATCAACAATCTCTGCGCGTGGTGACTGGGAGGTATCTACTCTCTCGAGATGACCCTCAGAAGGATGGAATGTCGATTTCCCCGTCATCCTCATCCCGGACAAGCGTTAGGATCGCAGCCTGCGGAACCACCAGGTAGTGTTCTCCCTCAAAAGTGATCTCAACAGCTGCTTTCCGGAAAAACACTGCGTAATCACCAAGTTCCGCCTGCAGTGGGACGTAACGGGGCTCAGGACTCCCTATCTTCCAGGGCTCATCACTCAGTTCGGTAGGCGCAGACACCGCATTTCCGGGACCTGTCGCAACCACTGTACCTCCCTGTACCGCCTGACTATCCATCGCAGTGGCGGGAAGATACAAACCAACCTTGGTCCGGTCTTCACCTTCCTCGGGTTGGATCAACACACGGTCACCTACGACGATTAATCGCTTCTTTTTCTCCGACATTCGCTCTCCCTTTATCTCACCTAGACTGAATAGTCAGTTCTAATAGGGTTAAAACTCAAGAGCTATACAGATCTTATGACACATGCACTGTAACTGCGCTGGCCCTTGAATCAGCCTCATCAATAGTCATTTCCAATAGACTCTTGATCGAGAACGACTCAACCGCCAGAGAACCCATCACCGCAGCTCTACGCATCGCAATCTGCATATCAACTAAATGCGCGCTACCACCAGCGAGCGCTGATACGAGGCCTCCGGCGAAAGCATCCCCTGCTCCGGTTGGGTCAGTCACATAGCGAGGCAATATACTCGACACACTAACCGACTTCTCCTGACTGAAGGCGACCGCTCCCTGGTCTCCGCGTTTTATGACCACCCAAGTGCATCCAGCTTCTAAGATCTGATCAACTGCGGACCGATGATCTCCATCACCTAAAAGGCTCGCCTCCTTTGAGTTCAGAAGGACAACGTCTGCGCAGCGTACAACCGTATTAAAGTCTTCGCGTCGGTCTCTGATCCAGTGACTCATTGTATCAAGAACTACCAGGGACGGTTGTCCTATCTCAGACAACACTGAAGCCTGTATTGATGGATCTGTGCTACCGAGAAAGAGTGCATCCGGTCTGTATTTGGACTCAGGTATCGAAGGCTGGCCAAGCGCGCTTGGCCTGTTGGTCGAAAGCGTATTTCTTTCCCCGTTTGACTCGTACCGGACATGCCAACGAAATGTCTCTCCGGGTCGAGTCGAGATGCCCGAAGTATCGATGTTGATTTCATCGAGTCGATCAAGCTCTGAATTTGGAAAGTCCGTTCCTACGACTCCTAATAATGTGACATTAGAGAAGAATCTAGCAGCCGCTCCAAAATAGAGAGCAGAGCCCCCTAGAACATCCTTCTCAGTGTGGCCGCCAATCTCAATGGTGTCGAGTGATACAGTCCCAAGCCCAGCAACCTTAGGCCGATATTGGGTCAAGTGAGCATGCCAGCAAAGGTCGCTGTCAGGAGAGCAGCCAATAGTCCTGCTAGCATCGACTTCATGCCCAGTCTTGCTAGATCCTGTCTTCTGCTAGGAGCGATCTCCCCGAGACCAGCAATTGTCATTGCAACCGACCCAAAGTTTGCAAAAGTCGCTAGCGCGTAAATCCCGATCACCACAGATCTCTCTTGCAGATCGGCACCTCCCTGAAGTAGCCCTTGAAGTTGTCCGAATGCCACGAACTCGTTGAGGACAAAATCCACCCCGATCAGTTGTCCTATAACACCCGCATCCACCCAGGTTACTCCAAGTAACCAGGCAACTGGACCCAAAACCCATCCCAGCATGCCCTCGATCGAAAGACCGTCGAATCCGACTAGGCTACCAGCCCAGCCCAGCACACCGTTCGCAAGAGCAACCAGGGCAATGAACGCAATCAGCATAGCGCCAACAACCAGTGCCAGTTTTAACCCTTCTGATGCACCACGGGCAGCAGCATCTATGATATTAACATCTGGTTTCTCAACCTGAACTTCGACGCCTGGCACTCCCAGGGTCTCAGGATTGCCCGTTTCAGGCACAAGTAGTTTTGCAATCACGAAAGCTGCTGGAGCTGACATCACTGATGCAGCAATCAGGTGACCGGCGGCACCAGGATAGAAGGGCCCTATCATGCCAGCATATGCAGCGAGGACACCACCGCTGATGGTTGCCATACCCACGGTCATGACCGCCATCAACTCTGACTCTGTCATGCCACGGATGAATGGCTTTACGGCAAGTGGTGACTCCATGAGTCCAACAAAAATATTTGACGCAGCACAAAGTGTTTCTGCACCTGACGTCCGAAGAGTGCGCTGCATGATCCATGCTAGTAACTGCACAACCCTCTGCATGACGCCTAAATGGTAGAGGACCGTCATCAGGCATGATACAAAAATGATGTTCGGGAAAATTCGAAATGCGAAGAAAGCTCCAGTACGAGCCACGACCCCCGGGGTTTCCGTGAACCCCTGACCTCCATCGACGACTCCAACAGGAACATTATTCGAGACGAGGTTACCGAAAATGAAACGACCCCCCTCTTCCGCATAAGTTAGCAACGCACTAACGAGGCCATTTACCCAGTCAAAGAATGCCACACCGAGAGGGGTTTGGAGAACCACGCCTGCGAAGGCGAATTGCAGGACGAGCCCCCAAGCAACCAGACGCCAAGAAATCTTCGACCGCTCCGTCGACAGAGTCCACGCAACCGTTACAATAAGCACCGCTCCCATCGCAGCACGGAGTCGAGCAGGACCCGCGGCTAGAAAAGACGGATCCTGGAACGCCAAGAAGAGTTGCATCGACCTCCGGGTGAGCAAAGCAGTTTCGTGGTAGCAAAAGATGTCACCCAATCAGAAGGGCGGCGAGCTATCACTATTAATCTGTAACTTCTAGTGACCAGAAAGAAGCAAACCTAAGCGTCATCACTGTACACTCAGAAAGTATCGCTTCCCGTGCCGGGTAGTGCACGACCAGGCAGAAAGGTATTCTCTGGGTAGAGTTTTAACTCCTCATATATTGAGATTCCGTATGCATCCCTACCGTTATTATCTGATCTTCGCAGTCCTGCCAATCCTGATCGCCTTATCGGCGGTCACAGCTGCTTCTCAGAGCCTGCGCCAAAGTGGCCAATCCAATGCAGGCATGGTCTCAGCCGCACACCCCCTAGCAACTGACGCCGGAGTAGCAATTCTAGAATTAGGCGGTAATGCAGCAGATGCAGCAGTCGCGGCTGGGTTCGCGGTCGCAGTGGTTGAACCGACCATGAACAGTATAGGAGGACGTAACCAAATTCTTATTAGGACACCTGACGGTGAATTTCATGGAATCGACGGGACTACTCAGGCGCCTTGGGACTATGACTACGACACGGCGCCTCAAGCTTCATACGGATATCCGGTCATCGGTGTACCTGGTGCTTTGGCCGGATTACTGAAGCTTCATGAAGAACATGGATCGCTTCCACTCGGCACCTTGATGGAATCAGCCATCGATTTGGCAGAAAACGGGTTCCGTGTACTACCGCAAGATGCAAATAGGCAGGCCTCAGGCTTGGCTCAGGCCAGAGAGTTCCCCGGGACTATCGACGCCTACTATAGGGGCGGCGAAAATGGATACCGCGCAGGGGAGTTGCTTGTGCAGCCTGACTACGCGAAAACGCTACGCTTGATTGCAAGTGAAGGGCGTGAGGTTTTTTACGAGGGCGAAATTGCTAGAAAAATGGCAGCCGACCTCGCTGCAAATGGCAGTGCTGTAACCCTCGAAGCTTTCAATGATTACGTAGCTGAAGATAGCCGTATTGTCCGCGGGAGTTATAGAGGGTATGAGCTTGTTGGAATGGGCATCCCAGCAGCCGGAGTCCTTAGCATCCAAGCCCTTCAGATCATGGAGAATTTTGAACCATCCTCAATGAGCGAAGCAGAGTGGTTCGCAGTCACTGGACAGGCACTGAGTCTCGCATCAAGAGAGTTGCGTGTGCTCGGCACAGATACAGCAGCTGCTCGAGCCACTTCAAAAGACTGGGCAAATCAGCTTGTAAGACAGGTAGCGTCTCCCAACAACTCCGCTCCAACTACAGACATCAAATCGCTTCCGACCCTAGAAGATCGAGGTGACCTATTCGGGGGACATACCACACACCTGTCGACTGCGGACGAGAACGGCATGTTCGTTTCTCTTACACAAACGCTTGGCCCGAATATGGGTTCGAAAGTCGTGACGCCAGGCCTTGGTTTTCTATATGCATCTACTCTAGGTGGATATCTAGGTCGGATGGAGCCTGGGGAACGGGCACGGTCAAATATTTGCCCATTCATAGTCCTTAAAGACGGTGAAGTTATCCTAGTCCTCGGTGCAGCTGGTGGTGGGATGATTCCACCTGCAATCGTACACGCAATCACACGTGTCATCGACTTCGGTATGTCCCTACCACAGGCTCTGGCAGAGCCACGTGTTGTAGCTGCACGCGGCGGCGGTTATAGCGCTGAGACCAGTCCGGGTATAGGCTGGACAACCCCGGAGTTGGAAGAGATGCGGGACCTTGGTATTGAGGTGGCTGAAACAGCTCGTACCGGAGCCTTCGGGCGCGTACATGGCATACAGTTTGACCCAGTGACCAGAACCTGGACCGGTGCCGCTGATCCGGACTGGGAAGGCACTGCTCGTGGACCGGCTAGAGTCCGAGCGCGAGGCAGATAAGTAAGGTGGATTTCTTTGTTAAACAGGACCTGATAACGGAGTAACAGTGATGATAAAATGCCGAGTCTCGGCCCTGCTGATTACCGTAACCATTGCACTGCCCAGTTTGGCAGGTGCCCAAGACGCCAAGACAATGGTGGCAGCTTATATCGATGAGAACGCAAACTCTTATGGTGATATTGCCCAAGAAATCTGGGAACTTGCTGAACTTGGATACATGGAAACGGAAAGCTCAGCCCTCCTTCAGTCAACATTAGATAGGGAAGGCTTTGAGATCGAGGCTGGAGTAGCGGGCATCCCGACAGCGTTTCTGGCAAGCTGGAAAAATGGTGATGGCCCAATTATAGGAATCATGGCGGAGTATGACGCTCTCCCGGGGATCACTCAGGACAGACAGCCCGTCAGGGCACCGATCGAAGGCAAGCCGCAAGGACACGCGTGTGGGCACCACCTTTTTGCAGCAGGGTCAACCGCAGCAGCGATCGCAACCAAGAGATGGATGGAACAAACTGGCCAACAAGGAGAAATCCGCCTGTACGGAACTCCAGCCGAGGAGGGGGGCGCTGGCAAGGTCTATATGGTTCGAGCTGGCCTCTTTGAAGACGTCGATATCATGCTCCACTGGCATGCTGGTGATGTGAACTCAGCTGACGCATCAAGCTCTCTCTCAAACAAGTCGGCAAAGTTCAGGTTCACAGGAATATCAGCGCACGCTGCTGGTGCTCCCGAGCGGGGTCGCTCGGCACTCGATGGTGTTGAAGCGATGAACCACATGGTTAACATGCTCCGTGAGCACGTTCCGCAAGAGACGCGGATTCATTATGTGATCACATATGGCGGAGCTGCACCGAATGTAGTCCCAGACTTCGCCGAAGTCTTTTATTACGTGCGAAATCCAGATCCCGCGAATGTGAAATCAATCTTCGAGCGCGTCGCTGCCACCGCTGAAGGTGCCGCACTTGGAACAGGCACAACCATGGAGTATGAAGTAATCCATGGCCTTTACAATCTTCTGCCAAATCTTGCTCTTCAAGAAGCGATGCACGCAAACCTGACAAGAGTGGGCGGAGTAATCTATGATGACGAAGAGTATGGTTTCGCTGACATACTCCACCGCACGCTTGGGGATGACGCCCCACCCCTAGAATCTGCAATGGAGATTCAACCACTTGCAGTTGGAGGAAACGGCGGAGGTTCGACAGACGTTGCAGATGTCAGCTGGATGGTGCCGACCGGAGGAGTCAGGACAGCGACGTGGGTGCCAGGTACATCGGCACACTCATGGCAAGCGATCGCTGCCGGAGGAACGACAATCGGTGAGAAAGGCATGCTCGTAGCCGCAAAAACACTCGCGATGACAGCAGTGGACCTCTTCACTCGCCCGGATCTAGTCACTGCCGCAAAAGTTGAACACGCTGCAAGCATCCCGGAAGGGTGGGTATACGAACCTCTGCTTGGTGATCGCGATCCTCCTCTTGATTACCGGAAGCCAGCTGGACCCGGTGGTGAGTAATCGTTGTCACTTAGGATAGAGACGAAAAAATATTACAGAGGGCTAGTAAGCACCCGGATCAGGTAGTCGCTCTGGCCTGCACCTATACACCTTAAAGTAGGAGGCCCAAAGATGCTCGGGTCCTTGCCTCAGCGCTTCATAGCAATACTCAGTAGTGCCACCATCGCCACCACTGCTGGGCTCTCGGCACAAACCCTCCCCCCCGAGGAACTATCAGCTCTCCAGTTCCGGCACATTGGGGTCGTCGGTAATCGGATTGCTTCAGTTGCAGGGGTTGTCGGTAACCCTCTCGTTTACTATGCAGGGGCAGCCTCGGGAGGTCTCTGGAAAACTGAGGATGGTGGAATCAACTGGCGTGCGGTATTCGATGACCAAGACACCCACTCGGTCGGAGCATTGGCGGTTTCAACCTCTGATCCCGAGATCGTATGGGCAGGCACAGGGGAGCCTCATATCCGCTCAAACGTCACAGTGGGAGATGGCGTCTACAAGTCGACAGATGGAGGAGAGCGCTGGGAGCACATGGGCCTTGATGCGACTGGCCGCGTAAGCCGCATCGTCATCCACCCTAGGAACCCTGATATTGTCTACGTAGCGGCCCTGGGGCACGCACACGCACCCCAGCAAGAACGTGGAATTTACCGAACGCTGGACGGCGGTGACACCTGGGAACATGTGCTCTTTGTAGATGAAGACACCGGAGCTTCCAGCGTGATAATGGATCCTAACAACCCGCGCGTCTTATTTGCTGGTATGTGGACAGTTCTTGTGAATACTTGGGGTAGAGAGAGCGGAGGTCCGGGCTCTGGTATCTTCATGTCACGTGACGGTGGCGATACATGGACCAAACTCAGAGGTCGCGGGCTTCCCTTGCTCCCAGTTGGCAAGGTCGACATCTGCATGTCTCAGGCTGATTCTCGAAGGATATACGCGCTGATCGAGACTGGAGACGGAGTGCCCTGGCACGGCCAAGAGACCGAAGATGGAGAACTCTGGCGCTCTGATAACGGTGGCTACGACTGGGATTTGGTGAACCACAGTCGTGATCTTGGAGGGAGGACAGCGTACTACAATAACTGTCGCGTCTTTCCAGATGATGAAAACGAAGTCTTCTTCCTCACCGCCGCTTTATCACGTTCGTACGATGGCGGGCTCACTTATATACAGCATCAAGGCCTCGAACGTCCGGGGGGTGACTACCATGATCTATGGATCGATCCAGAAAACCCGGATCGGTTGATCATCGGTAACGATCAAGGAATCCATGTATCTGTTAATCGGGGGGAAACATACCTGACGACTGAACCTCCTATCTCACAGATGTATCATGTGACTGTCGATAATGCAGTCCCATATAACGTGCTCGGAAACCGCCAGGATGGGCCGTCTTATAGAGGTCCCAGCAATACGCTTTATGCCGCAAGAGGAGGTGGGCCAGGGCCAATCCCAAGGGGTGACTGGCATCAAGTTGGCGGAGGCGAAAGCGGGTTCGCGACCCCTGACCCAACAGACTCAAACATCGTCTGGTCAAGCGCATCTGGCTCAGGTGCTCGAGGCGGAATTGTGGTTCGACACGATGAGCGCAATAGGCAGTTCCGTAGTGTTGAAGTCTGGCCGGAAAGCACTGGTGGATGGCCAGCTGAGGAGTTGCGCTACCGGTTCCAGTGGACCTTCCCACTCCTTGTTTCACCTCATGACAACAACACCATTCTTGTGACTAGCCAACATGTTCACCGCACTAGGAACGGAGGACAAAGTTGGGATGTTATAAGCCCAGATCTCACTACGAATGACAAGAGCCGCCAAGGAATTAGTGGTGGGCTGACCCCTGATAATATCGGAGTTGAGTATTGCTGCGTGATCTATGCGTTTGATGAATCACCTGCTCAACAAGGGGTCTTCTATGCCGGATCTAACGATGGCAAGGTTCACGTTAGTCGTGATGACGGAGGCACGTGGACCGACGTCACCGCAAACTTGCCGGATTGGCCGACTGATGGTGTTGTTCGAGGGATTGACGCGTCGAAATGGGACCCAGGTAAGGCCTATTTGGCAGTTGAAGCACACCAAGTGGGTGACTTCACTCCTTATGCGTACCGAACAGAAGATTACGGACAGTCTTGGACGAAAATTACGGAAGGAATCGACGACCATGTCCTGAGCTTCACACGCAGTATCCAGGAAGATCCAGTACGAGAGGGATTACTCTTTCTGGGTACCGAGAATCGTGTATACGTCAGCTTCGATGATGGAGACCACTGGCAGGCCCTAATCAACAACTTACCTCCATCCCCAATGTATGGAATCGTCGTCCAGCAACACTTCAACGACCTCGTTATTGGAACTTACGGTCGAGGTTTCTGGATCATGGATGACCTCACACCTTTGCAGCAACTCACCGATGACGTGCGGACGTCTTCAGCATACTTGTTCGATCCAAGAGACGCATACCGGTTCAATAGTCGCACTGCACCCGCAGCTCACACCACTGATATGAGCATCGGAGAAAACCCTCCCAATGCGGCATACATCAACTACTGGCTGGGTACTGAAGCGGCAGGCAGTCCGGTAACCATTCGAGTGAACGATGCAACTGGAGCACTTATTCGGACCCTCACGGGAACGAGTGTTGCAGGAATCAATCGTATATTCTGGGATTTTCAGGGGGAGCAGAGTACGCCCATCCGCCGGCGTGTACCTCCTCTTTACGCTGATTGGGTCGACTACGGGCCAGAACGCGTGCAAATCCAAAATGGGCTGGCAGTCCGCCATCCTCCAGGCACCTACACCGTAACCCTTGAAGTGGGGGATGAAGCATTCACCCAAGAACTCAATGTTCTGCAGGATCCGAGCTCCGATGGGACTATGGAAAGCATCCGTGCGCAACTTTCTTTACATGAAGAGATCCGAAACGATTACGATGCTGCCGCAGATGCAATCAACCGGATTGAGTGGCTCCGGCGTCAGTTATATGACTTGGTGGATGTACTCCAGGACCAAGGAAGCGCAGCTGACCTCATAGAGAGTGCCGGTAATCTAGATGATGCACTCATCACGATCGAAGAAGACCTGATCCAACTGCGCACCACTGGCACAGGACAAGACGGCGTTCGTTACCCAGCCAAGGTATTAGGTAAGCTCCGCCATTTATCAAATAGCGTTAACTCGGCAGATTTCTCACCAACTGATCAACATGGTGAAGTTCACCTGGTACTGCGTGAGATCCTCATGAATTCGAGAGCCCAACTCGACGATTTAGTTGAAGATGGTTTAGCCAACTTCAACCGGATACTAGCAGAGCGGGGCTTGAACCCACTTATNAGTGAAGACTAGAGGTGGCAATGAGAAAGAGTATAACGACATCTGAAAAGCCAACTNTACTACCCNCCGATGACAGCGGATNAAGAAGNCTGTGAATACACTCTTTGATGGGNNAGGAGAGATCCTGAGTAAGCAGAGNNTATCAAAACGATATCTGCTAATGATGCNGATATTACTACTTGCAGTNCTATCGAAACCGGTGATAGGGGTTGCGCANGATGCACCNCCAGCTGGNATCGCTGAGATTGAGTTAGAGCGATCGAGATTGTGCGTNCCAGTATTGACTCAACTGNACGAACTNAATCTCCAACTTCAGCCTCTGGGCATNCGTACTGAAAGATTGCGTCAGATCGCTGCTGCAATTGCGATCGAGNACCGCACTGTGATGGATTCTCTCAACGTCAACGATCCTACCGAAGCCGCAGTGCGAGATTGGTTCCTATCAGATGGACGGCTAGCCCAAAGCTTCCTGGATACAAACGAGCAAACAATCCAGCAGCAGAGAGCAGTCGACCGGGAGCTAATCAAGGGCACCGTCCAGGCAACGCTAGAGGTGATTCAATCTGAAGCCCAAGGCATAATAGAGGACGCTGGCGACTTTGGGCCTGAGGCCGACTCCTGCGAAGGAGCAGTCCTGATTCGAAGTGCTGTTATAGAAGCTTGTGGATCAGAACAAAACTTGATTTGTGATGCCGCAAAGCCCGCTAATTCTGACGGTGCGTATCGCTTTGTGGATTCTCCTGAAGATCTTTGGGATGTGCAAGAATTTCGTCCTTGGACTTCACCTGGGCCTCTGCAATTGGCACCTGATGGACAACTAGACGGAGCAAGCACAGTTGCCTTTGCGAGACAGGGTAATGTCGCATTTTCAGTTGCGTTCCGTCCGGACATCCGTCCTCGGACAGACATGGCTCCCGAGAACATCCAGACGTTCCAAACACTCTTGGATTCTATTGGATTTGAGTTCAATCATCCTGAACTCATTTATGCGCCCGCGCTCACAATTCGAGCAACCCTTCCAGAACCACTCGCCGGAGAGGACCGCTACGCCATCCACTTCGGAGCCATTGAGGCTGGAGATATAATCTGGGAGGGGGCTTCCGGGACTGGAGCCCCTATAGAGATCTCCATCCTCTTAACACCCATACATATCGTGAAACTGACCCAGGGAGAATCGCTTGAATTGACTGCAATCCGAAGTCTGGATGATAGTAGTGACGAAGCCCTATTCGGTCTGGCGCTGACCCCAGTTAACCAGGTTGCCGCAACTCAGGCACTTCTCGCCTATATGGCCACACAGATGCCTCAGGACCTTAATCTCCTGGTACCACCAGGAGATTATTAGTCACTGAAGAGCAAGTTGGATCAACGGCGCTAGCGTACCTCAGCCCCTCCCCTCCGATCGTCAGGCACAAACCTATTACGACCTGGCATCTCTACAGCAGGGAGGGTGGTCGCATCCATCACGGCATCATCAGCGACTAGACCATTCATATTTAGGACATACGCGATGACCGCGTAGGTCTGATCAGCAGTCAGAGTGCCCGGAGTCAACTGAGGCATCGCCTTCACGATGTAGTCGAATAAGGTGGTCGCGTAAGGCCAATACGCACCCACAACTCTCGCACTTGGCCATTCTTCCCATGGCTCCGTCCCTACAAGGCGATCGAACGGACCCTCAGTTCCTGTGGCCCCGTGGCAAGCAATACACTGAGTTTCATAAACGAGCTTGCCTTGTGCGACCGTTCCACTGCCGGAAGGGAGCCCCTCACCATCAGGTTTGACATCTATGTCCCACAGGGCAATGCGTTCATCGGTTGCCTCTCGCCCAAACCCAAATGTTCGAGGTGCTAAGGGGGGCAGCCGGTCAGCCACTTCGGTCGGTAGCAAATCACTAGTGGTGGGAGGGAGATCAGCCTGATCACATCCAGAAAAAAGTAAGGAGACCACCAGTACACTGAGCTTTTTCATACCAGATCCCCGAGACCAAAGGTCACTCCTCCATCAGAAGCCACTTTCCATACCCGCTGGTGGTTATGATGGTAAGACGTCCTTTCGCCGCGTGCTTCCCAAAGCTGGTGAATCGTGGGTTGTACGTATCCTGTCTCATCTACTGCCCGACTAAGTATATGGCTTTCTCGACCATCCCAATCCCAGAGATGCCGGAAACGAACCGTTGACTTTGAGAGAATCGGCCCCTGAAGCTCCGCGGGTGTCCAGCTACTGCCACCGTCTGTGCTCACGTCGACCCTGACGATCTTGCCACGACCCGACCAAGCAAGCCCCTGGATTTCCCACCAACCACGATCCGGAAGCTGGTAAGGGAAAGACGGGAACGTGATGATGGATTTGGCGTCCATAACAAAGCTGAACTGGCGAGCCCTACCACCTTTGAGCGGATCGGTGTACTTGGAAGTCTCTTCCCGAGTCATCGTAGGGCGATCCGTAACCTCAATGCGCCTCAGCCACTTGACCTGTGCATTGCCTTCCCAGCCTGGCAAAAGCAGCCTTAAGGGATAGCCCTGTTCCGGACGGATTGCCTCGCCATTCTGGCCGTATGCCAGCATCGCGTCACCCATGGCCTTTTCAAGTGGCACGCTTCTAGACATTACCGCGGCGTCGCTGCCCTCAGCCAGTATCCAACTTGCTCCATTGCGGACACCCACTTCACGAAGAAGTGTCGAGAGTACTACACCAGTCCACTCACTAGTGCTCAGGAGCCCGTCAAGCGCCTGTGGAGTGACTTCCGTCGGCATCCGGTCTCGGTTGTAGGCACCCCCGCCATTTCCGGAACACTCAAGAAACCTAATACGTGACGTCTGCGGATAACGCTTGAGATCAGCCATACTAAACACCATCGGGCGCTCTACCATGCCATGAATTAATAGTTCGTGCTCCTCCTGGATTATGTTTGGGATCCCCGCATGATGTCGTTCAAAGTGCAGGTCAGCAGGGGTAATGATTCCGTAGAGATCCTGTAGCGGAGTCCTTGAAGAACTCGATAAATTCGGAGACCGTACCAATCGGCGAGGCTGTTCTGCTGGAGCCCTCTGACCAAGTTCTGACGTCAACCTCCCCGGGACTTTCGTAGGGTCCTGTGCCGGGGTTGGCACCTCTTGAGCAACGATCTTTACAGCGTCAGCCTGGGTTTTGATCAAGCCGGCAGCAACCACTCCGGACGCCGTAGTGATCCAAGCGCGACGAGAGAGGGGGGAGCTAGACTTCTTGGCCATCGGTTCTCCTGCCCTGTATTTGAATGGGGTTCCTCAAGTAATACCAACTACTAACTCAACCTGCTATACGGCTCGGTTCTCGGCTAGTGCGAAAGATCCTTTGCACCCGATGCTGGACGTATTAGGCAGCCATAGGCAAATTCTCCCACCTTGAGTTCACGTCAGATTTGGAGTGCTTCCGTCATGTGTCGACGCACCTCACTCACAGCTTTAGTCCTGCTTTTCGCCGCCTCTCCGATGGTAGCCCAAGAGAATGGCCCTGACCTTCCTTCTGGCTTTGATGAAGAGATGCCACTTCATCATGATGGGAGAGGATTAGGACCATTTACTCGCTCTATCACAACGAACTCAGCTGAAGCACAGCTGTACTTTGACCAGGGCATCCAACTCCTGTATGCGTTTGATCCCAACCTAGCAGCAAGATCTTTCCGCGAGGGGTGGAAAAAAGACCCCAACTGTGCCATGTGCTACCTAGGCGAAGCCTGGGCCTGGGGTCCCTATCTCAACGGGCCAATGGTTCCTAGTGACGCACCCCTTGCATACACAGCTGTGCAGAAGGCACATGAGCTTGCGGAAGGGAATACAAATCCCGTGGAGCATGCGCTGATCAACGCGATGGCCGAAAGGTATGAATACGAACATGACCGAGATCGAAGACGTGAACTCGACGAACAGTGGGCGGAAAAAATTAATGAACTCTACGCCGAGAATCCTCAAGACCTAGACCTTGGCTTTCTCGCGGGAGAAGCATTGATGCTGCTACAACCGCGTCGTGAGTGGTGGGAGATATCAAATCCAGAGATCCAGGAGATTCACCGGGTCCTCGAGACAGTCCTTGAAAAGGACATCACACACCCTGGTGCCTGCCATCTCTATATCCACGCAACTGAGCGCACTGATGTCCCAGGGAAGGCAGAGGCATGTGCGGAACACCTCGGAAGTTCGATCCCAGGAGCAAGTCACATTCAGCACATGCCGTCCCACACGTTTAATCGAATTGGACGCTGGGGTGATGCCGTACGGGGCAATACAGAAGCTTGGCACTCTGATTTAAAAGCCGAGTACGGGGATGGGTTTGCGATCTATCCTTCGCATAACCTCCACATGCTGCTGTTTGCAGCCTCCAATGATGGTCAGGGTGCAGCAGCAATTCAGGCGGCAAAACATTACGCGGCAATGATGAGCGGAGGCAGTTATTATCAGGCGCTAACTCTCTTCCGTTTTGGATACTTCGAAGAAATCCTCGAACTAGACAACGCACCTGACGGAACAACACCCAGAGGCCTGTGGGATTTCTCGAAGGGATACGCTTCTCTTCGTACTGGAGACGAAGGAACCGCCCGGTGGTACCTAAATCAGGTGAAACAGGGAGCCGAAGACGGTACTGACATGATCCGGGGACATTCTGCAGCATCGATCCTCGGTATTGTCGCCTCTATACTGGAAGGTGAGATCCTGCGCGCGAACGGGAATGTTCAAAAAGCAATAGAGATTCTAGAGAAAGGTGTTGAACTAGAAGACGGACTCGTCTTTGACGAACCTGAGCCACTGAATTTCTCTGTACGACACTGGCTTGGTGACGCTTTGTTAGAAGCTGGTGAGGATGCTCGAGCTGCTGAGGTTTATCGTGCCGAGCTAAAGGATCATCCTCATAACGGATGGTCACTCTTCGGTCTGGAACGTGCTCTTCGAGCGCAAGGAAAGAACCAAGAAGCGGATGAGGTCCATGAGGAATTCGAGGTCTCCTGGGCCCGAGCCGACGTATACATAAGATCTTCGATTTTCTAGGCCCGTATTCACCTACAGCTAATCCGGTACTTACACAGTCAAGCGACAAACCAGAGTTCAGGGAATGGACACAGAGAGCATCTATTCCCTGAGCACTGACATATAGCGATAGAACAGAAATACCTTATTAGATTAGAGCATGCCCTACTACGAATACCATTGCGAGACAAACGGCTGTACGCTTGAGATCCGCCATAAAATGAGTGAGCAGATCGAGACCTGGGGTGACCTGGTAGAGCGCGCCGGAGTTGGGAGAGGCGAGACACCTTCCGACACCCCTGTAACAAAGCTTATTAGTGCACCAGTCCCCATAACGGGTTCAGGTGAGTCTCAGGACTTTGGGGGTTGCGGATCCGCTTGCGGCTGCGTGCCACAGGCATAGAGTAGAACCTCAGTAACTTCTCTGTAGATCAAGGCATGGACCCGTGAAAACACGAGAATTCGACGTTCTCGTCCTAGGCGGAGGTCCTGCTGGGACAGCGGCTGCGACACTCCTCGCTCAACGGAGCCATCGAGTCGCCCTAGTTCGACCCACCAATACACCTGCTGGTGCGCTTGCCGAATCGATTCCACCTTCAGCTCGACGCCTCCTTTCGGAACTCGGCGTGCTCAAAGCGACTGATGCAGCTGGTTTTTTTCCGAATAACGGGAACAGCGTTTGGTGGGCAAACAACGAGAGGCGGAGTGAAAATTTTAGCGGAGACGGAGACGGTTACCATGTAGATCGGACCGGACTCGAGCGTGTTCTAGTTTCCTCAGCTGAAGCGATCGGTGCTAGAGTATTTATCGGTATGACAGCCCGCAAAGCAGTGAAATCAGAGACGTGCTGGAAAATTAGCTGTGAAACAGAAGACGGTGGAATGGTTGAGATTCAAGCCCCCTGGGTCCTCGACGCAACCGGTCGACACGGGTTCCTTGCCCGAGATGTTCGAGAAACAGACCGGTCGACTACAACACTCGCAATAACTCAGCGTTTCGAAAAACCATCCGGATGGGATAATGGAACAGGAAATCACACCTTAGTAGAAAGCTATCAAGACGGCTGGGCATGGTCCGTACCTCTTTCTCCCACACTTCGGTGTTTCACTGTAATGGTTGACCAACGCCATGCTGAATTAGAGGGACGTGAAGTCAGTGAAATAGTCCGGAGTGAACTTGCCAAAACTACTCATCTAGCTTCTATGCTAGACCATGTGAATACCAAAGGAGACTCGTGGGCCTGCTCATCCTCACTCTACCATGCGCGTAAGTATTGCCGGCCCGGTCTCTTATTGGTGGGAGATGCAGGATCCTTTATCGATCCGCTTTCCTCTTACGGAGTCAAGAAAGCCCTTGCCTCTGGATGGCTAGCGGGAATCGTGGTGCATACCGCATTGATCGATGCGCCAATGACGGACGTGGCCCTGGATTTCTTCGACAACCGAGAACGATCAGTCTATCAGAGCTACAGACATCGTTCAGCAGAGTTTTTTGAGGAAGCCGCATCGGTATATGACCACCCGTATTGGACAACGCGAGCTGAGGCCGCCCGTTCAGCAGCCGGGGCTGTGAGCAGCCCTTATGACACCGACTGGTTTGAGGACCTCGAAGGCACTTACATCAATACTGACCTGGTAAGAGCGGCTCATGAGAGGATCCGATCAATCGAGTTACTCGACTCGCGGGCTAATCCTGACCTTCGCATAACCAAACGCCCAGCCATACGCTCCCAAAGGATCGTCATGAAACGCCACCTCATGAATGACACCTACCCGAAAGGTATCCGTTACGTAAGGGGAGTAGACCTCTTAAAACTCGTTGAACTCGCACCACAATTCGATCAAGTACCAGATATTTGGAACGGATACAACGAAAAAGAGGCACCAGTCAGCCTGCCCGATTTCCTCATTGGTCTCTCGACTGCATTTGCTGCGGGCCTGCTCATGCATTCTGATCAATAGTGTTAATCGGGAAAATATCATATTTTCTTTGCTTGGTATGCCCTAGCGGCTCGCCCCTTTCCAACCCTAGGATGTTGTCTCCTCAAACCCGACACCGAATGCCAACTTCTCTGTATGCCCGCTTATCTGCACTTGGAATAGTGGGTCTAAGCATATTTGTCGTGTGGACACCTGCTCTGCATAGCCAGAGTCAAGACGAACAGACAGCTGAGGGATATGCGATAACTCATAGCACAACCGTCGAGGCCTGTTCGCGTTGCCATACCGTTGATGACCAAGACCGTATGAGTCGGATCTCATACTTGAGAAAAACGCCTGAGGGGTGGCAAACCTCAGTACGTAGAATGGTCGCACTGCATGACGTGAATGTAAGTCCAGAACAAGCACGCGATATTGTTCGCTATCTCTCTAATGAGCAGGGCCTAGCTCCAGAAGAACTCCGGCCAGGATTGTTCGAGGTTGAGCGAAGACTTATCGAACATGACTATGAAGGTGATTCAGCCGTTGAATTCACATGCATCCAATGCCACTCTATGGGTCGAGTTATCACCCAGAGACGCACCCAAGATGAATGGGCGCTTCTTATGGCAACTCATCGGGGTTTATACCCATTGGTTGACCGCCAAGCTTTCCGAGGAAACGCTTGCACAGGTCAGCCAGGTTGTGAAGAAGACCTTGAAGGCCAGTCGAGTCACCCAATGGATAGGGCGATAAATCACCTAGGGGAAGTCTTCCCATTACTAACTCCGGAGTGGTCAGCTTGGTCTGCCAATAAGCGCTCTCCTCAGTTAGAAGGAGAATGGGTAATCTCAGGATACGAGCCGGGAGCGGGACCGATCTATGGCACTCTTACCATCAGAGCTACTGAGAGCGACACGGATGCGTTTACATCTTCTTCACGATACGTGTACGCAGAAAGTGGACTCACCATCGAGCGCTCAGGACAAGGACTTGTTTACACCGGCTATCAATGGCGTGGCCGCTCAAACCCCGGAACAGCAGATGAGCTTCGGGAAGTGATGTTCATTGAAAGAGATCAGCAACGGATGTCTGGAAGATGGTTTTCAGGAGCATACGATGAGATAGGGCCAGATGTCATACTGCAACGAATCGGTGCGGCACCCATCGTTACAGGGGTTTACCCACAGGCATTGAGGCGTGGAGAAACTACACAGGTCACAATTTACGGAGGTGCCCTTAGCGACACCCGGGATGGTGCAGGATTAGATTTTGGTCCAGGCGTATCAATTGGGATGATCGAACAATCTGTGACCGATGAGCTAGTCGTCCAACTCACCATTGACACTGACGCAGCGCTAGGAGCACGTGATCTTTTTGCATTCGAGTCGACCATAGAGGATGCAATTATAGTCCACGACGGAATCGATCGAATTGTTGTCACACCAGAGTCGGGCATGGCACGGGTTGGTGGAGCGAACTTCCCAAAGGGCTATCAGACTTTCGAAGCGATCGGCTATAACAATGGCCCCGACAATGAAAACGGGACGGATGATGATCTCGAATTGGGTCGCGTTAACGTCTCATGGAGCCTAGAGGAGTACACGGCCACGTTTGGTGACGATGACATAGATTTTGTCGGTTCCATTAACTCAAAAGGGATCTTCACCCCTGCCCTGGACGGAGTGAATACAGATCGGACCGGCGACCGAAACAATATCGGGGATGTCTGGGTCTTAGCCACTTATCTTACCCGGGAAGGCAGGGAGCTACGGGCCCGTGCCCATCTGCTAGTGACTGTCCCACTGTACATGCGCTTCGAACCATGGAGACCAATTGGACCCGCTAACAATCAAAGGCTAATAGGATGAACTCCTCAGTCGTTAGAACAGACGATGAAGCTCTCGCCCTCCGAGAGTTTCATCCTTTCGAGGCAGATGGGGTCACTTACCTCTACATGGTTCCTTCGGCTGGTATCTTCCGAATGGAAGGGCCATCGAACGCGATAATAGAGGCACTCGGCAAAGGTCCAAGAGTCAAAGCTGAGTTGATTAACGAACTCTGTGATCGGTTCAATACCGACCTGTTGCTGGAAACGATAGATGAACTGACTGAGATACGTGCGATCGGAGGTGTTGGTGCGCCGAAAGATCTGGTGCCGAATGACCTACCCCCTGCCGGATTTCCGCTTACCACGATGGTCCTGAATGTGACCAATAAGTGTAACCTGGCATGCACTTATTGCTATGAATATGGCGAGGACAAGATCGTTGATACGCAGTACGGGGATCAACCGAAGTTTATGGCAGAAGAAACTGCTAAAGAAAGCGTTGAATTCTTGCTAGAAGAGTCTCGGGGACAGGAGGTAGCACATATCACGTTCTTCGGTGGAGAGACTCTACTTAACTTCCCAGTGCTGCAGGATACGGTAGCATACGCACGTCGCCGTGCTGCTGAAGAAGGTAAACGTATTGAGTTCAGCCTAACGACCAACGCAACGCTCTTACGCCCAGAGATCATCGAGTGGCTCGCTGATAATCAAATTGGAGTCACAATATCGATTGATGGACCGAAAGAGGTCCAAGACGGACTCCGGGTGTTCCATAATGGCAAGGGCTCGTATGACGTAATCGAACCCAAAATCAAGGAACTCCTGAAACGTCATAAGACACGCCCAATCGGCGCACGTGTCACGCTGACACAAAAGAACATGGATGTACTAAGCATCTTCCAGCACCTGACGGAGGATATGGGGTTTTGGGAGGTTGGCCTTGCACCTGTAACCACTCAAGACCAAAGAGATTACGCCATCACGAGCGACGGCAAAGACAAAATGCTCGAACAATTTGAGATACTTGCTCAAGAATGGCTCGAGTGCGCACTAAGAGATGAGCACCACGGGTTTTCAAATGTCAAAGACACACTTGAAGAGATCCATAAGGGCGTGAGTAAGGCATACGGTTGTGGAGCAGGACTTGGGCTTATGGGCGTCGCCACGGATGGTGACGTATCGCTCTGTCATCGCTTCGCCGGATCTCCCGAACACACAATTGGATCCATCTCAGAGGGTATCGACCGGGAGAAGCAAGAGGAATTCCTAGTGGACCACCATATCGCGAGTAAGACTGACTGCCACACATGCTGGGCGCGGCCGATCTGCTCGGGTGGGTGTTATCATGAAGCTCACGTCCAATACGGAACCTCCTCACACGCTAATTTGCACTACTGTACATGGGTAAGAAGTTGGACACATACGTGTCTGGAAATTTATGGTGCACTTGCAGAAAAGAATCCTAAGTTCCTTAATCGCTTCGATGCATAAGTACGAATATAGGAGAAGCCGGTGAAGCACATTAAAGCGGTCAATCAGAAAGCTGCTCGGATCGAAGCTTGGGTGGCCCACGAAGCTGAGCAAGCACAGCCTAGCGAGCTTGATGTCGTAGGTCTCGAAAGTCGCCCTCCTCATGAACAGAACGGCCCTAATTTTCCTTTGGGTTGCTCCTTGGTCTTCGCACCCGGGTGGGAAGCAGACTCTGCTGGCGGTACAGCAGGGCTCTGTCAGCCCGTGGAAAGAGACATCTTCGACTGTCACCTATCATGTTTCTGGCCAGCACATGTGCCAGACCAGCTCAACCATTCTCCTGATTGGACAAGCAAGTGCGCGTCTGCTCAAAAAGACTGGCGTAAGCTGGACTTAATTTTCCCGTAGGCTAGAGGATCAACTGACATGATAAGGATGCTTGATAGCGGCGTATGGGCGCTCATTATCCTGATGGCAGGGACATCCATCACGCTCGAGGCCCAGGAAACCGCACTCTGGTATCTTGGCACCTATACCAGAGATATACTCGTCTGGGATGAAGCCAGCGAACAGGTTGTTGACCGGATAGAGATGGGGCATCACACCCCAGCTGATATCGTTGTAAATGAAGATAAGGACAGGATTTATGTGCGTGACGGAACCGCACTACACATGGAACTTGTGGACCTGAAGACAAAAGAGGTTGTGGATGAGTTCACTTTGTCCCAGGGCAATGTAACCGTGCGCATTAACGGTTTTGCACCTCATCCATCAGACGAGAAGGCGGTGATTTTTGCAAAACGATATACCAAACTGAGGGATAGGTATGTGGTCGAAGGGCCATTCTTGCTTGAATATGATCTGACGAATAAAACCGTCACGGACACCATTCCATGGCCCGATGATCAAGAGCGCGAATCCATCCGCTTTCAGTACTCGCCCAATGGTGAAATGCTCTACATGTTCGCTGAAGACATTATCGCACTCGATGCGAACAGCTACGAGGAAGTTGACCGGTGGCAGATATCCACTCCAATTGAATCTGGGGTTGGACGAAGCAGGTTCGGAACAGCCCCTCAGCCTTATGATGAAGAGGGTGTGGCCACCAGCCTCTTTAGGATGACAGATCCAGTACAGAACCGGCGGTTGATGGGTATTGCCAAAGTTCGGCTTTCAGAGAAAAAAGTGGAATTCTTCACACTTGGGGAAGCTAGGCCAGTTAGGAATTTCACACTCGCTCCGGATGGCAAGAAAGCCTATGGACTACTCGAACAAGGCAATATTGCAGAATACGAATTTTGGGAGTTTGATCTGGTCAATCAGCGAGTATCCAAAAGAGTTCCCTTCGCAGGTCGACCCCGCATGACTTTGGGGGTGAGCGCTGATGGGGAGCACCTTTTCATTTATAACGCAGGTAATACGATTGACGTCTACGATGCTGAAACGTTTGACTACATAAAGCAGATCGTGTTTGATGAGGATACAACGTTTGAAGTTATGATTCCCCAGATGGGGAGCTTTACACCATGAGTTACACCAAGAAGGAGTGTACCAAGATGAACCGACTCGGAAAGCTTCTAGCCCTCAGCGCAATAGGGTTTATGTCCCTAGGGACCACACTCGAAGCCCAAAACGTTGATCCCGTCGGCGTCTATGGTATCACGATCAATGCTGATTTTGACGGCCAGGTAATGCAGATGTTTGGAACCTTGACCATTGAGAATTCTGATAATGGACTTAGGGGGGCAGTCGATACAGACATGGGAATTACCTCGTTATCCGGTATCGCGGTCGAAGGCTCAACGATGAAATTCAACGTAGACGCGGAGGGAATGCTGGTCGCGTTTGAAGTGAATTTTGAGGACGATGGATTTAGCGGAGAATTCGATCTAGACGGTTT
>PBPC01000028.1 GCA_002724575.1 Gemmatimonadota bacterium
GAGGGCTGTTTACTGAGGAGGATTTTGCGAATTTCAGCCCCATATGGGACGATCCGATACACATAAATTATAGGGGCTACGACATCTATTCCTCTCCCCCAACCTCAAGAGGAGGACTGGAAGTTCTGATGCAATTGAAGCTGGTTGAAAGGTTTGATTTGGGGGCTCTCGGGTCAGGAAGCCCACTTCTCACTCATCTTCTGGCTGAGGCTATCCAGGTCGCAAAGTCAGATATTTACCAATATGTGGCCGATCCGAGAAAATTATCTGTTCCAACAGAAGGCATGCTAGAAGAAAGCTATCTTGCTTTTCGCAGCGATTTGATTTCAGAGGCTGGTAGCATGGCGTATCCTCCTGCAGGAGAGCCAAGAGGTCATGACAGATCCTCGAGTGGATCTGGGGATTCTAGAGGCGGGCTGATTTTGGGGTTCGACAGAGAGCAAAGTCATGAGGGAAGCACCACTAGTTTTTCGATCATGGATCGTGAAGGAAATGTGGTCGCCTGTACGCCAACTCATGGAGGAGCTTTCGGGACTGGCGTCGTTGTCGGAAATACTGGGATCACCTTCAATAATGGAACTCGTATAGGCTCGACGTCTCCATATACTGAGCACGTCAATTACGCTCGGGGAGGACAGGTCCCTATCCTAAATAATTCGCCTGTTATCGTACTTAAGGATGGCGAGTTCATACTGGCCCTAGGAACTCCAGGTGGTGAGACGATTGGACAGACGCAATTCCAAGTTCTTGTGAATATTTTGGACCTAGGTATGTCAGTGCAGGAAGCTATAGAGGCGCCACGCTTTAGCTTGTTTGCAGCGCCCAATTTTTACAGAGCCGGTTCTGAAATCACTCTACGGATCGAAGATAGAATTTCAGTAGAGCACCTCGAAGGACTGCAAGCATTAGGGCATCAAGTGCAACTGGCCCCGTCATATTCGCTGGGTAGTATCCAGGCCATACTGAAAAATATGAGTTTTGGCACTTTTGCTGCTGGTGCTGATCCTCGACGGGCCGCATATGCCGTAGGCTGGTAATGGGGTGAGCAGCTCGTGTTTGCCATGGGTCCATTAGCAAGAAACTGATGGAGACAGACAGTTACAGATTCGCCACTATTCTTGCCCTCGCAACAGCATTTATCCTCGTCTGGCTCATCGGTGCCGTTGGTGTGATCGGAGTTGAGGGTGACCCCTTTGATTTAATGTATTTCGGGGTACTCGCTATCGGGCTCATCGGAGCGATCGCTGCGCGTTTGCAGCCACATGGGATGGCACGGGCTTTGTTTGCGACGGCATTTGCTCAGGCATTGGTCACCTTCGTCGCACTTATCGTTGGGAAGCACCAGAGCAGCGTTAGCTCTGTGCCTGAGATTTTGATACTGAATGGGTTCTTTATCGCGCTATTTCTTGGATCTGCTCGGCTGTTTGGGAATGCCGTGAGGCAGGAAACTCCTGCGGATGATTTGGAGCTTTAGTTTTTACTCAGAAAACTTTTGATAGCGCGACTCACCAACCAAACTGATAGGGCTCCAAGTAAGAATAAGAAGACCATTTCCATGAGAGAGAATCCCTGTTCGGAATACTCCATAGGTATCCGATTAGCTTGGATGAGAGTTATTGGTAGCAATGCCAGCAGCCTAACCTCCTTTTTGGGTTACCCTGTAGTTGCAAACCATCACCGGTGTTTTACTCAGCAGATCTTCTAGTCTAAGCCGGTTTCACTGAACCTACCGGTGAACTATGATTGGTCGAGATGGATCCGACCAGAAAGAAGGCATTCAAAAAATAGGACATTTACCCCTATGACACGTCAGATGTCGTCGGTAGCCCTGCTTCTCGGTGTCCTGTCAGTTATTTCGTGTACGACACCGCCACAGTCCACGGAAGAGGCTTTGCCAGAAGCCACCGAGGAAGTGGCATCGGGCGAGCAACCTGAGGAGCAGGAGGTGGTAACTTCCGCAGACACGATCATTCGGTTGGATCCGAACGCCGAGGACCTTGAGGTGTGGAAAGATAGAGATATCTCAGAGGATCCACCTCGAGAGCCAGGACCGATTAAGACCTTTGGACCACTGACCTTTTTTGGGTTGCCTATTGCGATGACTCCAGAGGACTTGGTCGCTGGCGAAGTGGAGGTGGCATTCATCGCAGCCCCGGTCGATATGGGGAGTGGATATCGAGGCGCTGGTGAGGGACCTACTGCGATGCGTGCGCTCCGCCGTGGGGGCGGCAGCATGGAGACGCTGGTGAAGTGGAGGACAGAACTGACAGGCGTTGACTATGGAGATGCACCCATCGACAAGCTGAGTCTGGAGCGCAGTATGCCATCGATCCGGCGTATGGTCCGGGAAGTCGCCGAGACGGGCGCGATCCCTATCATCATCGGTGGTGATCACTCCATCGAATACGCCAATGTCGCTGGGCTCGCCGATGTCTATGGCAAAGAGAATGTTGGTGTCATTCACTTTGATGCTCACTACGACGCTGGAGAATCTCGCACAGGTCACTTGATTACCCATGGTCGCCCCATACGGCGGCTCATCGAGGAAGGACACGTGCTTGGCGAAAACTACATTCAGGTGGGCCTTCGTGGTGGGTGGCCCGGGCCGGATGGGTTCGAGTGGATGCGGGAAAACAATCTGCGCTACCACACGATGGCAGAGATAGATCGTGATGGTTGGGGAGCGGTGATGGATCTGGTTCTGGATGAAGCGAATGATGGACCGGAGTATCTGCACATTTCTTTTGATATTGATGTCATGGACCCGGCGTATACTGTGGGAACAGGTACACCGGTGGCGGGTGGACTGACACCCCGAGAGGTGTTTCCTCTCATCCGAGGTCTCTGCGCTGAGAATAACGTGGTGGGGTTTGATCTGGTCGAACTGGCCCCTCTACTCGATGCAGGTTACACGAGCGTACTTAACTCCAAGAAAGTCGTTGACGAGTGCCTGACGGGGGTTGCGTTGAAGAAAAAAGGACTCAGTGGCCGGGGCTATCTGAACCCGCTCACGCGGCGGGACGGCCGACGGTAGAGTACCGGGTTGAAGGCCCCGTGTACTGAGAGATGAGTAATACGATGTCGCAACCTTCTTTTTTTCAGCGAGCATTACAGGAGCCCGTCGTCCACTTCACGTTCATCGCGGTGACCTTCTTCCTCGTCACCGAATTCGTCAGTTCTGGCGGCCGTGAGTTCATCGAGATTGACCGTCAGGAGATTGCTTGGCGCATCCAACAGATCGAGAGGGATACTCCTCTAAGTGAGGAGGAACGCAGGCTAGCTGAACGCACCTATATCGACGAGCAGATTCTAGCACGAGAGGCTCGCATTCTCGGATTCGATGACGACCAGCGGATTCGTTCCATCCTATCCCAGAAGATGCTCCACATTTTGAGTGGTGGAGTTATTCAACCCACTGAGGCTGAGCTACGAGCCTACTATAAAGAGAACCAACTGCGTTACGTGCGGGCACCTTCGGTAACTGTGGATGAGGTTGTGGTGATGGCTGGTGGATCGGGGACACTGCCTCCGGAGCTTGGCACCGGAGTGGACATCGATCGTTTCGCAAAAAATGAGCGCCTCAGGCATGCTGTCCTAAGAGAGGTAACCACAGACGATCTCTCACTTGTTTTTGGGCCAGAGACTGCAGCAAAGGTATTCGAAGCTGAGCTGGGAGTATGGGTCGGGCCCCAGCAGACAGCACTAGGTGAACATTGGTTTAGGGTTACCGATCGCTTGGATGAGGTAATTCCTCCTGCTTTCGAAGCGATTCTAGGACAAGTCCGATTCGACTGGATCGGTGAGAAAGAAGAAGCACTCCTTCAGGAGCGAGTCGCTGAGCTTCGAGAACTTTACTCAGTGAAGTTCGTAGGCGAGGGACCTTCGAGGTGAGATGCCTTAAGCGCTTCGCGCCACTCGGCATCATGGCTCTGGTCGCGATGCTGCTTGTGCTGACAGCTCGCTTTGCAGCAGCTCACGACGTGGGAATCACCTCCGTCGCACGTGTTTTCATCGACCAGGTCGGAGAAGGTCAGTACACGCTATCCATCGTAGATATCGGCCTACCACCTATTGGAGATTCTCCGGATGTGCTGCCGTCCGGCTGTCGTCATCTGCCAGACGAGGGAGCACGTGGATCGGTGGGGTTATTCCGGTTCCAGTGTGACGACGAGCTTATGTTTGACGATGTCATCACACTCCCCTGGGATCTGGCGGGCGTTGTGGCGATCGCCCGTTGGAGTGACGGCACCGATGCTTCTGCATATTTCCGAGGAAAAGGCAATACGGTACCAGTTCAATTGGGGGGCCTTCTCGCGGGTACAGGATCTAGATTCCGCCTCGCAGAGCGGTATTTCGTACTGGGGACCGAGCATATCCTGCTTGGAATCGACCACCTACTCTTCGTCCTTGGGCTCCTGCTATTAGTTCGAGGAGTGGGACCTCTAGTGAAGACCATCACAGCCTTCACCATTGCGCACAGTATCACCTTGGCAGCTGCTGTCATGGGGTTAGTCACGCTAGACCGGGGCCCAGTGGAAGCTGCCATTGCACTGTCCATCGTACTTTTGGCCCGAGAGATTGTCGTTGGATACGGCGGTCATAAACATCTCGTACACCGACGACCTTGGCTGGTAGCTTTCGTCTTCGGATTGTTGCATGGGCTCGGTTTTGCGGGAGCTCTAGGGGAGATTGGGTTGCGTAGCGCGGACGTCCCGCTCGCTCTCCTCACCTTCAACTTGGGAGTGGAAGCTGGCCAACTCGCGTTCGTTGCTCTGCTTGTCTTACTGAATGGGATGGTGGGAAAAACTCTTCGTTTTCGTCTTCCCCAGTTCGAGCCCGTACTTGGCTACGCCTTGGGTGGACTTGCGATGCTCTGGCTATTCGACCGGCTTCCCGCGGTGTTAGGAGCGTAGCAAGCCACTACAACTTTAGTGGCACCCCTCCTTATTACTTCTTCCTTTGAGTATCCATCGGAGAAGACCCCAGCAGACCAAGACGATTCCCAAGTTACTCAGTTCGTTATTACTGACGAGCAGACCAACGCCTACCAAGAACGGAAGCCAGGAACTACCGAGTGCGGCTCGCAAGCTTATCACTTAATTGCTCTCCTTATGACCAAGGGTGCTTGACCTTATTCAGCGTCGGTATCCCCGTTCCACGGCAGAGGCTACTGAGTCCCAGTTATATATGTACTGAATACGACGGCTTATCTCGTTGATCACAGTTGAGCCCTGGTCGGCATTGGTCATAACGACCAGGCCATAGCCTTTCACTTTGTGTGCGAGCATTAGGGCCCTAAAGCCCCAATTGCTTCCACCATGACTGAAGTACCAGCCTTCGCCGACCTTGCTCACAGTAAAACCGACTGCGAAGGGCCCCACGCCGACCGGATTCAACATCTCTTGGATCATAGACTGAGAAAGCACACGATTCGACTCCCCGCTAGCAGAGCGCTGCACTTCGATTATAAGACGGGCCAGATCCGTGGGGGTTGTCCAGAGGCCTGCAGCCGCGTGCTCAGGATACACATGCCACTTGGGTCCACGGGAATCACCGTTGTTGTCATGTGCTCGAGCAGCATTTTGGTTGTGTTCCGGAGAGATTGGTTGAGCATAAGAGCTGCGCGTCATGCCAACTGGGGTGAGCACCCCTTCCTGTAGGATGTCCACAAATGGGCGCTTCCGGACATCAGAAAGAGCGAGTTCCATAACCGTGACGCCGCCACCCGAATATTCGTAGAATGTCATTGGCTCACGTTCCATAAACACGCTACCGACATTCGAGAGTTCGTGGCCTTCTAAGATTTGTACGGTCGTCGGAAGTGGTTGCTCCGGATCATATCCCGGGAATCCAAAACCGTCTCCTAGGCCTGAGGTGTGACTGGTGAGCGTGCGCGGTGTTACAGGTCGGTTTCGGGTGAATTCTCTGCCATCAAGAGTCCATGAATCCAGAATGTCGTTAATATCATCATCTAGGCCAAACAAGCCATCTTGCACTGCCCTGAGTACCCCCATCGCTGCAACTGGTTTACTGATAGAGGCTGCTTGGAACATCGTTTCAATGTCGACGAGTTGACCTGTCTCGACATCAGCCACCCCATAGGCTTTCGCCCAGTGGATCTTGAAATCCTGAATGACTGCAATGCTGACTCCGGGAACTCCAAACTCTTCCATGAGTTCAGCAACCGTGCGCGTTCCGAGTCTGTCCTCACCGGGTTGGGTCTGAGCTTGCTCTATAGCAGCTTGGGCAGAGACCGCTGAAATTTGGGCTTCGAGTGGAGTTTCTAGACACAGCAACAAGCTCACACCCATACTGATAGTGAGGTTTAGTTTGCCCATTTTCTTGTCAGCTCTCCAATGCTATGACGTCGCCCAAGAGTGTGAAGCCCATCTCCTCGTCCTGCATCATCTCAACGTAATCGATCCAAATCCGGGTGGGATAACCACGGCTGGAGTTGAAGTCTACTTGTACCTCGTGCGCGTCTCGGTCGTACGCATCCTGCACAAGATCGAAAAGGCCATCGATTGTCCTGAACAACTCGGGGTCATGCGCTACCTCCGATGCGAGTTCGGCGACACCGGTTATAACTCCACCCTTAACGGTTACCCGAACATCGGCTATAGGCCAGCAGAAGCAGTTTCTTACAACATCGAACGTGTAGTCGGTTAGGTTTTGGGCTTCCCACAGTGCTCTGTACTTAGCCAGGTCGTTTTCAGGCGTAGTCGGGCTTACACATGCACTGAGCAGTACCAGAGTTATTAGCCGAACTCGCGTCACGCTCTAGCGATGGTTCCCTATTCTGAAAGTGTTACGAAGCGTACGTCAGTAGGGGTAACCCAAAAGCCTTGGCATCCCAGGCTTCCAGTCTGGTAGCTCAGCCCAGTTGTCACGATTTGGCATCACCACCATCGGTAGACTCTGAGCGTCGAGTACAGTGCCCTCCGGGATGACATCATTGATGAAGAGCAAAAAGGCCGTCAGCGAATAGACCTCATCGTGGGTGAGAGTTCCTTCGCGATTGAGAGGCATGCCACGATTGATATAATCCCATACAGCCGTCGCGTATGGCGCTCGGATCGGCAGGATTCGCCCATATGACCAAGGGTTGGCATCTGAGCCTCTTGAGGATTTTACCAACCTAGGAGCTCGACCCTCTGTTCCGTCCTCTCCATGGCATCTAGCACACTTCCGCCGATAAGTCAGCGCGCCTTCCTCGATCGTCCCACTACCTGCAGGTAGTTCCATTCCTGTAGGACTGATAGAGATATCCGCGGCGAGGACTTCATCTGCGCTCGGGGTTCTTCCCAGCCCAAACGTGGGCGACTGCGCTAGCGCGGCCACCGGTCCGAGGAGGATCAGGACCGGGAGAAGCTTAAGCGAGCCCATTTGTAACGCTCCCGTTGCTGTGGACTCTCCAGGGCTGAATGGAATTGTCCAGGCCGCCCTTTCGCTGAGCTCGCGTCGGCTGGATTTGGCCCAGCTCGTCCGTGCAGCGCGACATGAGCATTGCCTCTGATCCGTCCCAAGTCCAGTTGAAGCTGAACGCGGTGTGCGCCATGCGCTGCGGCGTCCCACGGAAGTCGGCGTCCATCCAGTTTTCGCCACCATCGGTGGATACTTCCACCCTGCTGACCACTCCGCCACCGGACCAGGCCAAGCCCCTGACCTCGTAGAATCCAGCGCCAGGCAGATCGATTCCCCCGGACGGCCACGTGATGACCGACTTCGGTCCGACCTGATAACTCAGGGCGGCCTGGTCGGGGTCCTGACGAAGATGCCCGTAGTCGTTGTAGGTCATGTAGAACCGGTCAACCACCTTGATTCGGCTCAGCCACTTCACGTGGAGGATGCCCTCAAAGCCAGGAACCACGATCCGCAGCGGGAAGCCTTGCTGGGGACGTAGGGGTTCGCCGTTCATGGCGTAGGCCACGATGATGTCGTCCATCGCCTTTGCCATCGGAAGGCTCGACGCCCCTCTTACATTCTCTACCCCTTCCGCCACGATCCAAGTCCCTTCGTCTTGAACGCCGGCCTCCTTNAGGAGCGTACTCAGGAGGACNCCGGTCCATTCGGCGCAGCTGGTCATNCCGTGTGATTCGATGAGTCTCCCGCGCCGGGGACTNGAGCCGTTCCCCGCGCACTCGATGAAGTGAAGNCGGGTCACGGAAGGAAAACGCTTCAACTCATCCATGGTGAAGGTCAGCTCACGGTCCACNAAGCCGTGGATCATNAGGCGATGCTNNTNGGGATCGATGGTCGGAACGATTGAGCCACGTGTGGTCCCGAAATAGAAGAGTGAAGACGGTGTGATCGCCCCCACTTGCTGCTCGAGCGGGGTCCCTATGTGAAAGACGAGCCCGAACTCGTCGGGCGATGGCCTGCCGTTGACCGGCTCCCGCACCGACTTCACGTGCAGGGAGCGCTCTCCATAGGCGACCAGTTCGTCACTTGACCAGTCTTGTGAGGGAACTTCTTGCGACTCTTCCTCGATAGACTGTGCCGATGCTGTTGCTTTGCTGATCACAGGCTCTGCCGCGCCCAGCGTAACACCACCGGCTAATGCGGCGCCGCGTTTGAGGAAATCCCTGCGATTAGGTCGCTTCACACCCATGGGTTTCTCCTTCACAAATGAGGTTACCCGAAAATCGTTTCCCGTACTTCGAAAGTATATGCCAAGGATCGTTAAACCAAGAACCCTGATCGAGGGTTCAAATTAAGAGGTTTCCTTTGGGTTCTTAGGTATCCGGCTAAGTTGCGGTTTTGGGGGCGTGTCGACGCAAAGTTAAGGCATGAAACGCTCATCCTAACTAAAGACATTTTTCAGAACCCAAGTTGCCTAAATTACACTTGTGATCCTTGAGGATGCTGAGGTCCCGTTAGTCCAATTGCACAGACCCTGCGTCAACGACAGTGCGGTCATCCAGTAGAACTGTAGGCTGGTATATCACCATATCCATGTGCACTGGGCTCTCAACCTGCCCCCCGTAGAAGATGTTGTCGCCGATGGCCACATGGACTAGGCCACGCGCTTTCTTCTCTTCTTCAAAGTCACCATTTCGGCGGCAGGCCGGATTCAGGCCAATCCCAATCTCTGCGATGTTGTCCGCATCACGAATGGTCTGGACAATCTGCTTAAGTTCAGTGGCTTGAGGACTGCCCCCTTCCACAGACGTTACTCGACCTGCAGTGACCCGGAGTGTGATCGGAGTATCCGGCACCCCGATATGTGCGATGGGGCCGTCCACGACAACGACACCTTCAGCCGCTCCAGCACGAGGCATCTGAGAGACTTCTCCGTCTGAGAACGCGGCTTCCTGGCCTGGCTCAGTTGCGAAACCACATTCGACCATCACTGCCTCGCCTCCAATCGGCGCCGAGAGGTTAGTGCCTGCCGGGCTCGTAATGTGGATGTGTTCAGCCTCACGCCAGATTGCCGCCAATCTATTTCCGTCCACGAGCAAGGCGTCGTAATCAGCAAGAGCACCACCCTTGGTGTAGTTTTCCAGACTTCGCATTACCATCGATATGGCACGGAGCCGCTTCTTGTCGAAGAGGTGCTTTACCGCCCTCGAGTAGGTGGGGGCCCCACACGACCCGGTTAACCCAATCAAGCAGTCGGCCGCTTCCAGGGCTCTCTCGATCGGGGGGGGCAGGTCGTTTTTTCGTGCGGTGCCACGAGTCGGCATCACGAGTATGGTGTATTCAGCGCCCAGGCTTTCGGTCGCTTCAGCGAGAGCATACACCATGCTCATCTCACTCTGGGGGTCACAGACGAGGGCCACTTGCTCTCCGGGCTTCACGGCCAGGAGGCGGCGCACTATGAGGTTTGCGCTACACGCTACATCAGTGTTTTGCACTACTTCAGTTGTTGTTTCGCACGATTTCTTCGGCCTCGAATTGAAAACACTGGGGTCCTGAATTATGGGCCCACAGATTCCTTTCCGAGTTGCCCGAAGTCTCACCAGACACCTGTTCGAAGCTAGCGCACACCTCGTAGTGGGTGCTGTCTACGGCCTGATAGCCATATGTCTCCGAGTTCGCAGGGTCACTGGTCTTGATTCTCACTCCAGGTTCTGCGGTCAACTCGTCCAGCGATACGGGCAAACGGGCATGCCGTGTCCAATACAGATCTGTTGCAGCCACTATCCCCTGTAGGTCCTCTACCCGTCGGTCGTCGACCCGACGTGCTCGCTCCTCCGCGGGTGATCCGAGGATGAAGAGGCCGACCCCAACAGCCACAATGACCGTTATAACCGAAGCTCCGAACAACACAGATCCAGATGAGGTCTTCATTCAGCGACCTCTTCCTTACGCAGGTCTTGCAGGAAGTATCTGAATACTGATCCGACGATAGCGCCGACCGTGAGGACTCTTAAAACGAAGCGAGTTGTGATCTCACCACTGAGGAGGTTGTAGACGATGCCTGTCATGGTACCGATCAGGATGCTTGCTGCTACGAACAGTGTGAGATAAGTCAGCCACCGGCGCACTTTGGAGAGTCGCCGCCGCGGATCCTGCCGGATGGCACGCTCGTTTGTGCGAGAGACAAAGACGAAGATGGGGAACGCGACAACGAGTAAGGAGATTGCCCACCGGATCGCCTCTCGTCTGGCCTCTAATGCGAATGCAGGATCTACGGAGGGGTCTGGGAAAGCTTGGTCGATAAATTGGAAGAGCAGGGTGCCCAGATTGAACGCGCTGATATACAACGTGCTGAAGAGAACCAGATAGACAAAAGCCTCGCGTGCGAAGAGGTACGGTTTGGGGCGCGGAACCGGAATTGGAAACCTGATGTCGGCGAATTCTCCTAGCGCGCTTCGAACCTGATCTCGCGGCCAGCCGGCCTCTAGGAGAGTTTCCTCGAGCTGTTCGCGTGGCAGGCCACGCTCCAGGCCCTCCTTCAGAAAATTCGTAAGCTCTTCATTAATTGCCATCAGTTCTCCTTCCGACACACTTAGGAACACTGTCTTGAGCGTCAGATATGGAAGGTAACTTCGAAGGGTAGAGTAAAATCAGATAGGGTAGCCCCATATTGAGAATGGAAATTCAGTTGTCTGTTTTTCCTGCTTTTCCCATTGAGTTGCAGATTATTTGAGGTTGGAGACATTCTTGGGGTATGGGATACCCTCAGCTGTTCACTTTCAGGGAGTTCGTTTTATGACAGACAGAATGAAACCCATCCTCGGTGTTATAGCGGTAAACCTGGGGATCTGGTATGCCCTCATGTTTTCAGCAGGTGACTGGTTAATGCAGCTGGGGTTCGCCGGTGATGGAAGCTTGGATGTGCTCGGTCCGATCACTATACCAGTCTACGTCATACTCCTGACTCTCTTTTATGACACGGTTATCCAGTTCACGGGTGCAAGCGCAATGACTGTGGCAATGGTCTTGGGCGTTTCAGAGATCATGGCTACTGAAGTACTCTTCGTCATGGTAGCAGGTACGGTCATCACTACTGCTCTGATAACGGCTGGATTGAACATCATCTTTTGGTGGGCGAGTGGGTTTGTTTACGGCAAACTATCCGAATAGGTATAACCTGTAGTTCTTACCTAACCCCGAATATTCTGAGCCAGAGATGATCTTGAAATTGATCGTGTTGCTGGGGTTCGCCGTATGTCTGCTTTGGGGTTCATGGTGGTTAATGAAGCAGGCTTGGATCTGGAGGATCTGATACCGCGGTTCCACCCAGCGTGTGACAGACTAATTAGGAGGCATGTTGGCGATTGAAATCAAAGAGGCACGCAGGGAGATCTTGGTCTCCGGTCTTCAAGCCTTCTTTATAGAGACTTTTGAGGAAGATCTTTCCGAATTTCGTGCCGAACAGCTGCTTGGATTTTTTCTCTCAGCGGTGGGTCCGGCGATTTATAATCAGGCGATCGAAGATGCTCGGATTTTCATGCAAGAGAAGCTGGACGATTTGGATGCGGATGTGCATGAGCCCGATGCTTTTGTTCAGTAGACTCCTGAGCACTCACCCCGATATCGGCCACCATCCCTTGGCCTAGAGAGGCCAGAACCAGGGAATCAAGAGGGTACCTAAGACCCAAAATATGAGGCTGAGCGGTGTGCCCACGCGAAGGAAATCGTTAAAGGTGTACTGTCCGGGTCCATAGATCATCGTGTTGGTCTGGTATCCAACGGGCGTCATGAAGCTCGATGACGCCGCGAACATAACTGCGAATATAAATGTGCGCGGATTAGCATCGATCGAATACGCTGTCGTGATTGCAACCGGGATCAATAACGCAACCGTCGCCTGGTTCGACATCACCGATGTGAGCAGCATTGTTGCACCAAAAAATGCTGCCACCAGGGCTCTGGGACCCATTGCACCGAATACATCGACGATTCCCCCTGCCAGCATTGCTGAGGTGCCGGTTTTTTCCATGGCGATGCTCAATGCAAGCATGCCCGCTAGTAGGAAAAGCACGTTCCACTCAATCGCCGCATAAGCTTCCTCCATCGAGATACACTTACTGAGGACGATCAGCAGGGCACCCGCTGCCGCCGCACTAGCAATCGACAGCCATCCCAGAGCTGCACTTGTGATGACGGAGACTACGATAGCGACCCCCTTGGCAGCTTTGGGCAGATCGAATTGGGGTATCCCGGCTTTGGACGCCACCAGGAACACGCGTTGCTGGATGAGATAGGGAATCCTCGAGTTTGGCACCTCGATCAACAGCGTGTCTCCTGACATCAACTTGATATTCTGTAACTCGCCACGCATCAGGGCTCCATGGTGGCGGATCGCAAGAACAGAGACTCCGTAATTCTTTCGCGGATTTGATTCGACCAGGGAGCGGCCAGTAAGTGGTGAACTCGGACCGACTACAGCTTCAACAAGCTTGCTGTCTTTGGATTCCAGATCTCTGTCTCGCCACTTTATGTGCATTCCTAAGCTTGCTTCGGCTCTCTCCTTTAGTTCATTAATGGTGCCAACGTCTCCCTTGACCCTAAGAAGATCATGCTCGCGCAGCACCGTTCTTGGAGTCGGACGAAGGAGATCCTTGCCCCTGATAATCTGGAGAACTTCAATATCGAACTCTTCAAGGAGTGGAGCTGATTCGAGAGCCTCGCCGACGAGTTGAGATTTGTCGCTCAATT
>PBPC01000029.1 GCA_002724575.1 Gemmatimonadota bacterium
CTCTAGAGCATCTGAGTCAGATGCATCCCGAACAGCGGCCAGACCCTCAGTCTCGAACTTCTTTAGAACTGCCACCAGACTGTTATCGATCATTCGAGATCCCATGTAAATACACTGCCTGAACAGTGGCAAAAGCTATCAGCGGTCTATCCGGTCGCAATCCCGCACCGGACATACAAAATGATACAATATAAAAAGACCCCGCAGCCTGAGCGGCGGAGCCAAATTCAGATCAACCCAAGGAACTCAGACCCCCTATCCCATCATCACGTCTTAGTTGCTAAGCCCGCCTTGGCCCGATCGACGACATGCCCAAATGCTTCCGGGTTATGCACTGCAAGGTCAGCAAGCGCCTTACGGTCGAGTTCAATTCCAGACTGCTTCAGTCCATTAATAAACCGAGAATATGATAAATCATGCTCTCTCACGGCTGCATTGATGCGTGCAATCCAGAGGCGCCGAAAGTTCCTCTTCTTTTTTCTCCGATCCCTGTACGCGTGCTCCCATCCCTTCTCCACTGCGTCTTTCGCAGTTCGGTACAAGTTTTTTCTACCCCCGAAGTAGCCTTTGGCTGCCTTCAGGACCTTTTTCTTTCGCTTATTACGGGCGACAGCAGAGGTCACTCTGGGCATGATTAACTCCTCAAGATCCGTAGGGTAGCATTCGGTTCAGGCGCTTACGGTCTGCACCTGCCACGAGATCAGACTTGCGAAGCCTGCGCTTACGCTTCCTGTCCTTCTTTGTCAGGATATGAGACTTGAACGCCTTCATCCGCTTAAGCTTACCCCGCGCAGTTTTCTTTATGCGCTTTGCGGCACCGCGGTGCGTTTTCATCTTTGGCATGTTGATCTCCGTCTTCCCCGGACCAGCCAACCCAGGGCCGATTTCGCTATTTAATGTTCAAGGGCGCCACAATCATCGACATCAATCTTCCTTCCATACTTGGGCTTGTCTCGAGTTTACCTAAGTCTTCCAAGTCACCTGCAACTCGAAGAAGCACTTCACGTCCAATTTCAGGGTGTGTCACCTGCCGACCACGGAACATCATGGTCAATTTGACCTTGTTACCCTCTTCAAGAAAACGTCGAGCGTGGCGCAGCTTGAACTTATAATCATGGTCTTCAATACCAGGTCTAAACTTAACCTCTTTAACCTGGATGACATGCTGCTTCTTCCTCGATTCCCGAGCAGCCCTCGCCGCCTCATATTTATACTTACCATAGTCCATCATCTTGACTACAGGCGGTCGAGCTTCTGGCGCAACTTCCACCAGATCCATCCCTCTTTCAGCCGCGCGCTCACGGGCCTCGTCCATTGAAACAATCCCGATTTGCTCGCCATCATCCTGGATCAGCCGTACTGGGCTGATCCTAATCTGCTCGTTTACACGAACTCGTTGTTTTTCGCTGATTTCTATCGACCTCCAATCAATCCATTATAAACAAAAGGCCCGAGACAAGTCTCGGGCCGCGACCACAGGATACGACCTCCGGAATAGTCCAGAACATCGTGCCCTTCGCGACCCTCACGTCAGCTCTCTAGGAGCCCTGAAGGCGGGACCGCCGGTCACTGCGATCCACTTCATAACTGTGGCCCGCTGCAAGCAGCGGAGCGACAATCTGTGAGAAGTCAGATGCCAGGTCAACGGCTTTCCCGATCCTAAGCAGTTATAGATGGCTTTTAAGCAACTAGCGAGCTGATGCCCGGTCAACTTCATAGTTGACTAGCTCAGCAACTAGCGGACATCTAGCCAAGAGACTTGTTTTGGATTTCGTCTAATATCCTATCGATAAAGCTGGATCTATCCATCACTTCTTGCTTCTTGCCTATTCCACGACTTCGAACTGCAACTGTGCCGTTAGTTGCCTCGCGTTCTCCGATAACTCCCATATACGGGATCTTCAACGTCTCTGCATCACGAATCCGATATCCAAGCGTATCTCGTGCCTCTACTGACGTACGTATACCCGCTTGTTCCAAATTTTCGGCGAACTCTCGAGCACTTTCATTCCACTGCTCACCCACAGGAAGAACCCGAACTTGCTCGGGCGCCATCCACGTGGGGAACGCACCACCATAATGTTCTATGAGTCCGCCGATGAATCGCTCCATAGAGCCAAGCAAAGTTCTATGGATTACGACTGCCTCATGCGGTTTATTGTCCGCACCAATGTATTCAAGCCCGAACCGTTGAGGCATTTGGAAGTCGAGTTGGAACGTACCTCCCTGCCATTCCCGACCAATCGCATCAACAAGATTCACGTCAATCTTGGGTCCGTAGAATGCACCTCCACCCTCATCTAAGACGTAGTCAGCTTCTCTCCTCTCTAATACTCCCCGCAATGTCTCAGTGGCCTGGTCATATACNTNGGGGTCACCGATTGCCTTTTCCGGTCGGCTAGAGAGTGCAAGGTGATATTCGTAACCAAAGATNTTTAATAGATAGTCCGTCAGATCTAGAAGNCGATCGTATTCCTCAGCAATTTGGTCAGACCTCACAAATATATGAGCATCGTCCTGGGTGAAGCAGCGTACGCGCAGCATCCCATGTAAGGTACCAGAACGTTCATAGCGGTAGCAGGTTCCAAGTTCAGCAAAGCGCAGTGGAAGGTCGCGATATGAGCGGGTCTGTGTCTTGTAGATCATGAAATGATGAGGACAATTCATAGGCTTCATACGAAAACGCGCGCCATCACCTTCCATGGCTGGGAACATATTCTCCTCAAATACTTCGAGGTGCCCACTGATCCGGTAAAGCTCCTCGCTAGCAACCTGCGGAGTAAATACAAGTTCGTATTCGTGCTCGAGAAGCGTGTCCTTTAGGAATTCTTCAACCGTGTGACGGATGATGCCTCCCCGGGGGTGCCAAAGGATGAGGCCAGAACCCACCTCTTCTTGGATACTAAAGAGGTCTAATTCCTTTCCTATAACCCGATGATCTCTTTTCTTTGCTTCTTCGAGCCTATCTAAGTGTTTATCCAGCTCTGGACGACTATGAAACGCAGTCCCATAAATCCGCTGGAGCATTTGACGCTTTTCATCTCCACGCCAATAGGCTCCCGCACCAGAAAGGAGCTTGAAATATTCAAGTTTTCCCGTACTCGGTACGTGAGGACCTTTACATAAATCCAGAAATGGTCCGTTCTCGTATACGGTGATCACTTCATCATCCTCGAACTCTTCTAAGCGTTCAAGTTTGAGTGGATCATCCCCGAACAGTTGCCGAGCTTCATCCTTTGTCACCTGTCGCCTCTCGAATGGCTGGTCGGCTGCAGTGACCTCGGCCATCCTCTTCTCAAAAGCCTCCAAATCATCCGGAGTGAACGGTGTATCTACGTCAAAGTCGTAATAGAAACCTTCGTCAATGGCTGGCCCAAAACCAATCCCAGCGCTTGGAAGCAACTCTCTAACTGCTGTCGCAAGCACATGAGCTGCAGAGTGTCTTAGTACGGGAAGTGATTCCGGGTCCTTAACGGTTAAGATCCGGATATCTGCATTGCTTTGAAGAGGATCCATCAGGCCCACTGTCTCCCCATTTACCACTGCGGCAAGGGCTGCCTTGGCTAATCCAGGACCGATCGAGCTAGCGACTTCACCCGGTGTAACACCGCGCTCCATCGTAAGGACGTCACCGTTAGGTAGGGTTAACTCAATTTGGTCCATGTTCGTCATCACCTAGCGCCTTCGCCTTGGCATTTCAATCGCTGACCCAGGATTAGGCCGAATACCCGCATCATCAAGCCGTGTATAAAGAGCAGGGACTTCAGCAGTGATCAAGGTATTGAGTCTATCGATAACCGCGGGAATTTCATCCCATGATTCTTCAATTTGAAGCAACTGATCAGCAGTTGGAGCCCCGGTAACTCCCTCGATTTGACCAACCAAGTTAGCACCCCTACCTGATTCTCCTAAATCATTCTCAACCTGATCAACCTCTCCTAAAAGGTGCTCAATCTGAGTTTTCAGATCCTCACTTTCTGGACTCACCTCATCTAATAAACCCAGGGCATCTTCAAGCTGCTCCTCAAGATCTGCCAGCGCCGAATTGGCCTCTGAGACAACCCCAGATAAGCGGTATGAAGAAATCATCGCATCCTGACGTGCCGACAGTACGGTTTGACTAATGTTGACTCGAGGGTCTAGGCGAACTGAAAACTCTCCTTCAAGGACACTGCTTCCCGCTTCAAGTTGCACCAAGTAGGTCCCTGGCAGCACCCTCGGACCCGGATTCATTAGATCACCGCTAGAGCTCTCTTCTTGGATCCTCAAGTCCCAGATTACTTCGTTGAGACCTGCATTTCCTGTGCCCTCTAACTTGCGGATCGGCTGCCCCCTCAGATCCGTGATCGAAAGAGACACTTCATCTGTATCTTCCGCTAAATGATATCTCATGCGCGCGCCCATCGGTGGATTGGGAGCCGAAAAAATGCCTGGGGTCCATCCTTGAGGCGTGTAAAGATTATACGATACCGCTGGCTGAATCCCGAAAAGATGAGCCTCTGACGTAATCGCCTCAGGAGTGAGTTCTTCAAGCGGAGTGATATCATCCATAATCCAAATACCGCGCCCGTGCGTTCCGATCACCAGATCATTTTCTCTGGGTTCAATTTTTATATCATCCACCGGCACAGTCGGCAGTCCGTTTTCGAGCCGAACCCACTGGCCCCCGGAATTCACTGATACGTATACTCCGACTTCGTTCCCAACGAACATCAGGTTCGGATTACGCGGGTGTTGAGCAAGAGCATTAAGAGAGGACTGAGGCAGGCCGCTCACCGCCGCCCGCCATTCTCTCCCAAAATCTGTGCTAACGAAAAGATAGGGAGCAAAATCATCAGAACGATGATTGTCAAAAGCTATGTAGACCGTTCCCTCATCAGCATGTGATGCAACGATACGTGTCACGTACACATTGTCTGGAAGACCTTCAATAAGGTCTGTGAGATCAGTCCAGGTATCGCCAGCATCTTGTGTAATTTGAACCCGGCCATCGTCTGACCCAGTGTATATAACCTGGCCATTCAATGGCGATTCCCCTATCGAGGTAAGATTTCCGTAGCTGGACTGACCGTCATTCAACGACATCTGAGGCTCTGAACCAAGGACCCCCATAATCGAAAGGGAATCCCGACTGATTTCATAGGTAAGGTCAGGGCTTATCTGATCCCATGTTTGTCCTAGATCCCGAGATCTGAAAAGAATGTTTGCGCCAGCATAGATGGTGTTTTCATCATGAGCAGATAATACGATTGGAGAGTCCCAATTCCAGCGCAGGTCTGGTTGCTCACCATCTTCGTTCGATTGACCAATCGGGCGGATTCGTGAACGCTCCATCGTCGTAAGATCCACGCGAGTCAGGTTGCCACCCTGCGATTCAGCAAACATGACACTCGGGTTTACTGGATGCATTACAGTAAAAAACCCATCTCCACTTCCAACATTATACCAATCTCGAGTGCGAATGCCCTGATTTGACCATGTGTCTGACGGTGCACACCAAGAACCGTTATCCTGCAGCCCACCACACACATGGTAGGGCTCCCTACTATCTATCCCGATTTCATAGAACTGCGCGATCGGCAAGTTTCTGAACTGATACCAGTTATCTGAGCGGTCCCAGCTTACGCTCAGACCACCGTCACTTCCTAATATCAGATGATCAGAATTACTCGGATCTATCCAAAGTGCATGATGATCAAGGTGCACACCTGCCGCCGCATCATTCGTGAAATTCCTTCCCCCGTCAGAAGAACGGTAAAGATCTGATCCACCTAGGTATATTCGTTCTGGGTCATTCGGGTCGATGCGGATCTGCGAATAGTACATCGGCCGATTATTCGTAGTTGACATCTGTTCCCAGTTGTCACCACGATCTCTTGAACAATACACCCCATTCTTCTGCTCATCTTGGCTGGGGCCACCACCCCGACCTTGCCCTGGTGTCCGAGCATCTGCTTCCACTAGGGCACAGACCAGATTCCCATCACCTCTATAGACATCCAGTCCAATCCTGCCTTTATCTCCTATGGGGAGCCCATCAGTTAGCTCTATCCAAGAGGCCCCACCATCTACCGTGCGATAGATACCACTACCTGGCCCACCACCATTAAACCCCCAGGCCCGACGTTGTCTCTGGTACATTGCAGCAAACAGTGTCATCGGGTCATTGGGGTCCATCACTAAGTCGATCGTACCGGTATGTTCATCGACGAACAGAACGTGCTCCCAGTTCTGCCCCCCATCCGTTGTCTTGTAGACTCCCCGTTCTGGGTTAGAGCCCCATAGGTGCCCTACAGCCGCAACGTATGCAACATCAGGATTCATGGGATGGACCTGAATCCTGGATATGTGATGCGTGTTCTCCAAGCCAACATTTGTCCAGGATGAACCAGCGTCAGTCGAACGGTACACTCCATTCCCCCAAGGGGACGATTGACGATTTTGAGGTTCACCTGTGCCAGCCCAAACAATGTTCGGGTTCGATTGTGAAACCGTTACATCGCCGATAGAGGAAGTCTCCTCTCCCTGAAAAAGTGGCTCAAAAGTCGTGCCTGCATTCTCAGTCTTCCAGATTCCCCCCGTCGCCGTGCCGAGATAGAAGATGCTTGGATTCGCTTCAACAACCGCGATATCTGAAATGCGCCCACTCATAATTGTGGGGCCTATTTCCCGCCACTGAAGCACCTGCGTAGCAGTCAATAGTTCCTCATTAGTTATCTGTGCACTCACTGGAGGAACTATGAGAGCCACACTAATCATTCCAAGAAAAAGCCGACGACAGTGCATCTGTGTAACCTCAAAGCAGGAGTATTTCCAAGCATAAACGGTACACATCAACATCCGGAATGACCAGGAATATGCACCGCTTGATACCACGTAAAACCAGTCTATTCAGTCGAGATAGAGTGGCTAACCCTCAGTTCCCAAACCAATCAGCACTACTTGCAATACCCTTAGGGATGCAATCGGTATTATTGCTCTTCTCAGGTCAACAAGCCACGCAGTTGTGGTTATTCTGAGAACCAAGTCCTTCCAGAAGCGCTACCGTAGAAAGGAACGGAAGGATCCGCTGAACTGGACCATTCGCCATATCTGCCACCGTTTGACCTCTGCGACTCACTGCTGAGACATCCGCTCCCTGTGACACCAGATAAAGAATCAACTCGTTATCTCCGCGAGCTGCTGCGTGATGCAGGGCTGTGTACCCATTATGGTCTCTGGCATTGACATCAGCCCCGAGCTCTTCGATCAGATAACGTACTGAAGAAACCCAACTCTCTGGCACGTGCCTATGGATATTC
>PBPC01000030.1 GCA_002724575.1 Gemmatimonadota bacterium
CCATTACGTCTCGCCAGACTGCGCTGCTCAGTTTCCTCGAAGCTCTCCTCCGGCTCACTCTCATCACCACCACTCACGTCGATAATGACGTCTGTCTCGAAGGCACTCACCCCCATTTATTCCTGTTCGTTCGAGCTATACGACCGAAGTGACCGTCGATGCGCTGCCCGTTTGTAAGAACTGCCTGAGTCTGGAATCTGGAAGGACCCCAGTTTGAGTCGCTAATTATCTTTTCCAGATTGGTAGAGCACTGCTCGCATGTTCGGTGAGAGTCATCAGACATCGAGTGCCATATTATCATAGTCTTCTCACACTTGGTGCATCGGTATTCGTATCGTGGCATTACCCCTTAATTGTCTATCAAATGCGCGGCACGTCAAGGGACATAGGTATAACTATTAAAAAGACGGCCCATAACCGAAGCTACAGGCCGCCAGTGGTATATCATTCTTGGAGGGATGATATAACTACCGCCCCTATGCAATCCCATAAGGAGGGGTAGTGTCAAGGTAGTCAGCGATGTCTAGAACACTCCCGTCAGGAGCCCGGATGATGGTCATGAAGCTGTCGTCACCTTTGATCATAAAGACCTGTGCATCATCGTACCCACTAAACTGAAGCGAGACCATTCGACCTAAGAGCTTAGAGAGGGTGAAGTTGGCGTCACATAAGTGCTCATCAAACCATTCACCGTCCTCTTTGAGGTAGCGGCGCATGGGTTCATTCTAATCTTGGTCATGCAGCCTGCGCAATGATGCGGCCTACAATTGGGTGTCTCCACGTACCAACCTTTGTACGTCCCGGCCTTCCTCTAGCCGGAATGCCCTCAGTATTGAGACGATTCGCAATGGCACGTCGGGACAGTCCTTGTCTTGATAGAGCGACAATCTTCTGAATGACTTTCTGTTCTACCGCATGATCTATGAGGTGTCTTCCATCGGAGGCGAGTCTCTTGCCGTAAGGTATCTGACCTGTACGCTCTCCTTTGGATTTCTTTACCGCAAGTGCAGACTTCGTGCGTGCTTTGATGAGGAGTCTTTCGTACTCTGCGAATGCGTTGACAATGTTACGAAGAAGCTGAGCTTCGGGGCCGTCACCATTCCCGGCACCATCAGCACTGACTATCTTCGCACCCTTTCGGGCTATGAGTCGTTCGATGAGTCCCGCCAAGATAGTGTCACGGGCGAGTCGGTCTCGTTTAGCTACGAGGAGTATGTCCCCCTCACGAATAGCGTCGATGGCGAGAAGGAGTTCTGGTCTTTGATCTAGGTCTAACTCTAAATCACCCATACCCTTTCCGCCTGAAACGCCTTGCTCAATAAAGGTCTCACGGATCGTAACGCCTGCAGCCTTAGCCCATAACTCTGCCGCGTCCCGCTGCGCTTGCGGACCTAAGTGCTGTTCCGAAGTCGAAACTCTAATGTAAAGTACAGCTTCCATATCAATCCCTCCAAGGTTGTTATTATGTCATGACATGATTAGCCTCTAGTGTCAATCAGTCTTCGTCGCTCTCGTGCTTTAGCGGTGGACGTCCATACGTTGCGAATGAAAGCGTAGCTCCCTCGTACTTGTTCTAGGGGCCAGAACTCATGAAAGTCTGGCGTGATCATGACAAGCCACTGACCTTCTTCACTATGTACTTCGTAATCAATGGCCTCGTTGTAGTAGAATGGATGGTCGTATCCGTTCCGAAGCACGACGTAGGCTTCAGTACTTTGTTCCTTGGCTTTCTGGACAGCCTGCCGCACTGCGTCTAAAGTTTCTCGACTCGCGTACTTCATAAGGCGCACCGTTGTTTCAGGATATCTTTCATATGCTCAAGCATCTCATCATACTCTGCGAGGGGCATCATCCCACCATTTGTAGCAGCTGCGATATCGTCGAAGGAGTGCCAGTGGTTAGAGGGAACAAAGCCGAAGAACATATAACCGTCTACAGGTAAGATAGCTGTCACGTTTTCTTCAGTGTAATTAGGCGCGTAGTAGCTTTGACCAGGTTCGTCTGTCCACAAAAAGATAAATCGATGTGCGGTAGGTCTCCAGTCGAAGCTCATTTGCGCCGTACCTACCTGCATTAGAGCGTCATAAGTAGGTTCATAGCCGGACATTTCTGCCCAACTGAGTAAGTCGAGGACGTCTTGTATCTCTTTGCCGCTAACCATGTCTGATACTTTNATAGGGATGTTAGAGTTGAGCTTCTCTGGTAGGGCAATTAGTCCAAAGCGATAAGCCGNATCTTCTTCTACGAGGGATGCGAAGCTATGTATTGCTGCGACTGTTGCGTTGAACCTTCCNGGTATCATGGAGCACGAGCGATCTATGATGAGAAGAACATCGAACTCTAGCTCTCCTAAGCCTTCATCGATCAGACCATCGCAGTCATTATCTATCTCATCGCATATCTCATTACCTGGAAGCGTCTGTCCGATACATATCTCTGCCTTGTCCACACACTGCAGGGTGCCTGCTCTGCAAGGGGAATGTAAAAGCCACTGAGTATCGCCGTCGTAGCACAGGTCGATGACTCCTGTATCATCAACAAGACCGTTACAATCGTTGTCCTTTCCATCGCATATCTCTTGGGAGCCGAACGTAGCCGCGTAACAAACAATCTCTCCCTTGTGACACTGCCATGACCCCGAGGTACACTCCCCTACACTGGTGCCGCACGGACCTCCTGTCTTATCCAGGAAATCGTTATCGACCACACCATCACAATCATCATCTAACCCGTTACAGTATTCTGGCTCAGGGATAACCTGCCCCTCGCATGACAACACCTTGTTGTTATCATCGCATACAGGCATTCCATCTGAGCAGCTTCCTACGTTGCGTGTCTTAGGAGAACCATCGTAACACGGTATTGAACATGCGTTCGAGTACACTAACGTATCCTCGCAACCTAAGGAGCACAGCAAACAGATAGTGCTTAGCGCGGACCATCGGGACATGCCTACCTCGCGGAAGACCACCACCCTTCACACAGACTTACGAGTTCATCAGCGTGACAGAAGGCGTCGTTATCAAAGGCGGCAAGCATCTTAAGTATTTGTGTAATCTGCCATGGATCGGAGACTCCTTTTAGGAGCTGCACGACATCGATGGAGTTAGCATATGCGAGCGCTACTCTGTATTGCAGGTAAAGGAATGTGTTGCGCTCTCTTTTAGGTGCTGGATCTTTCTTGCTGAGTTCTAGCGCCAGTTTCGAGTCCATACCACACGACTCAACAGCAGTGCGAAGGTTATAAAAGTGAGAGCGTATGTCGTCCTTCCAAAGCTCTAAAGCCTTGTCCTGTGCTTTGTGCGCTGCCCTTATCTCATCGATGTAGTGCTGGAATGCTTTCTTGAAGCTGTCATTGTCGTCTCTCATGTTCATCTCGATTTGCTAATACAATCTCGACGGCAGCGAGTATTTCATCGACCATACCGTTCATGGTTGATTGTAATTCACTTGGTGCTTCTAGCTGTCTAAGGTTTGTTTGTATCGAGGCTGCTCTATCAAGAGCTAGTAGTGAGAGGAGCTTTCTATCAGGACAAACGCCCACAATACTTTGAAGCATTTTCAGTGCGGCACCATCTTCACCGCTTCTCGATACAATCATGACTTACAAACCTTACTGATGTTAAACATTGACTCCATAGCCTGATGAAGCATGAGCCCCATAAGTTGAATGGTCTGGTGCGGCAGCTCTGTCTCAACAAGAAAGTTAATTGCCTCAACGACCTCATGCATTGTCGTCTCAATCATTAGATTTTCGCTGATAGATGCATCGATTAGAATCTCCAGTTTGTTGGGGTCGAACACACCAAAGGCTTCAGAATCCATAAGATCCTTCTGCAGCTTTATAGGTATGACGTGAGCACCGAGCGTCACAGAGGAAGGCAGCTTTAGCTTCTTAGCTCTTGGCTTTGGCTTACGTCGTGTCGTCTTACGTTTACTTTGCTTAGCCATTACTACCTTCCTCCGTGGGCTCGATTTCCGTCGCGATGACGCCCCTCTTGCTGTCTACGACATAAGCCACGATCGCCTTCCGTGATTTATATCCCTGGCTGTGGTGCCAAGAGTCTGTCCCTGCGAGTGAGGGCATCCTATAGACAGTTACGTTTCCAAAGACCGGGAACTCCCGTTCCGTATGCAGGTGCCCACAAAAGATGAACTTATGTTTCGTCTGTCCCCACTCCACTGCCTTTTCTCCAGCTATGATGGCGGGCCAGTCCTTCGGCTTACCTACATCCCCGTGCAGAAAAGTAATGAGATTTGTGCCGAAGACTGCGTACTGTCGGCTAGCCATACATTCTTCAACGGTTACATCCTTCGCTGTCGAAAACCATCCCTTTAGTGCTGCACGAAGAAGTACACTTGTGTATCTGTCATGATTACCTGGAATAACGAACAGCTGCACAGGACAGACTTGGCGAAGTAGATCTACATAATCCCTACACAACTCTACCCACGTCCATGCAAGCTCCTCTGGTGTGCCATCACAGTCTTGGGGCGTCCCTCTCGTGGTCGTTTTATTCTGGTTGTCAATGTGTAGGCCGTCGCCGCCTAAGGCTACGATGATCTTCTTGGGCTTACCTCGCGCCGTGGCTCTAGCCAATAGAGCCTTCGTTGTAGACATGAGACGCTTACGGGCAATCTTCCTACTGTACGCATCGCCGCCATACATGGGTGCATACTTGCCCCAGTGGAAGTCTGTTGGTGAAATGACAAGAGCGTATGAGTCTTTCGTTGCAGGCAGCTTCAACTGCTTTACTTGATACTTAGATGCCGTACTCTCGAATCGAAGCGCCAGTCTCCTCGCAGCGAGGTCCATCCTTCTGTAGGCTTCGGCGTCTTTCTTTATACGGCCCCACTCTTTACGCTCAGCACGTACTAAGACTGACTCCTCTTTGCGTCGTATAAGATCCTCAATAAGACTTTCTTCGGAGCCCTCAGCTATCTCCTCGTCAGACCAGGGCGCGGAGTCATGTGTAGTCTCCATGGCCTTTAGGATCTCTCTGACTGTGCGCCTAGCTAGCCCTAACTTACGAGCCAACGTATTGAGAGACGCAGGCGCTCCATCCCAATTACTGTAGGCTTCTCTAATGACCTTCCAGCTATCTCCTGGGACAGCTACTGGATTCTTACGTGATGGTAGTGTCATCACATAGAGGTCACGACTCTTGTCGTACCAGTAAGGTCGGCTATGTTCTATATTTGTCGGGTTCTCGTCCATTTATCCTCTCTATATGAGAAGCAAGGCACCCAAGCTCGACCGCACTGATAAGCCTGAGAGGAAAAATATAGACTTAGAGCGTTGGATGCCTCACTTCGCATAGGTACATCCTACCTATGCAGGCTGTGTTGACGGCACAAGAACTAGAGGTTGTTAATAAAGGTCTTCTTCGGACGACGCCTGTCTGTCTTCGGCGCGATACCTAATACACAGATGCAAGAGCCGTTAGTGTCCCAGATAGGCTTGAATCCATTCTGCGCTAACGGAGCACACGCCCTGATGCATTCTTCTACTGTAAACTGCAGGCGAGTCTGGGAGGTTGTGGCGCACGCTGGAAGGAATAGTAGGACAGCCATGGTAGCTGCGAAGGCGAACTTATTCATGCATCCAGAGTAGCAGGAGTGTGTCTCACTCAATGCCAAACTCTGCGGGATGTAGGTTTACAACTGCTAGGTTCCTACTTGAAAAGAGAGTGCGTTATCGAACAGTATACGCGAACCGAATCTGCATCCACCGGAAAACATAGTCGAGCACAGACGTAGCAAAGGTTATCTCGTCACAACCAATAGCAACACCTTGAGGCTCGAACCTTGATCCCTCAAACTTAGAAGCTATCGCATCGAGAGGAACACCATGCTGTAGCGCGAGTGATGTGAGAACTCCAATGCTATCCACTAACCCCCTAATCGTAGAGCCTTCCTTCGACATTGTAATGAACAGTTCACCAGGAGTCCCATCCGGGTAGAGGCCCACGGTAATGGTTCCTTTATGACCACCTACACAGAACTCATGCACAACCGACGCACGGGTACTAGGTAAGCGCTTACGAGAAGGTTCTTCCTCGTCTTGAAGGGGTGGTTTAGCGGCTGCGATCATTCTACTCTCCGATTCTTAATACGTTCCAGTTTTTGGGAATGTCTGCGACGTGATCGATTCGAGCAGCGGGCCATGCAGCAAAGACTTGCAGCGTAGGATCCGTATTGGCTGCGTCCTCTACCTTCTCCAGAAGCGCCTGAAGGTTCTTAGGTGAGAGCATTGAGAGCGATTCATCGTCGAGAGACAAGACTCGACTATCTTGCCCTTCAGTCCATGCTAAAGCCAAGCCAACTACTAGAGCTGCGCGTTCGCTTCCGGCCATTGCCGCCTTGCTATGTGCTCGGTTGTCATCACCTATGACTACCCACTCGCACAGGTCTCCTTCCAGATTCAGTTCTACTTGAAAATTGTCGGGCATGTACTTATTGACAGCGGTCTCTGCCTTCGTCTTCACACCCGCGAGCAAGTCCTGGAGAAGTCGGCCTGCTTCTTTTTCTAGGTCCTTGGCGATAGCTGCCTTCTTCTTGGCGTCCCTCCGAGCTTCAGCCTTTTCGTCTTGCTGCGCACGACTAACCTCTAGTTGCCTAAGCTCCCTGAGTCTGTCCTGCAGGTCTGCTGATGATGGACCATCATAATCTGCACTCCCTTCGGACAGCGCACCTATTGCCTGGTGCGCACCTAGTATTCTTGCATGTGCATCTTTGATATCCTTTTCCAGTCCCTCTAGCTCATTACCTAAAATCTCCACCGCTTCCTTAGCCTGTGAGTATTGTGTGCATTGTTGCTCACGGAGCGTAATAGTCTCCTGGGCAGACTTCCTAGCCTCTAGCATTCGTTGTGCATCACACGGAGACACGCATATTGGACACGTCACACCTTCTCCTGCCTCAATGATGCGCTCAATGATACCTAAGGCGACCTTCGCTCTTTGTAGCTTCTCTGCCTCACTCGCGGTTTGCGTCAGGATTGACTGTGCCTTCGATAGCTTCTCTCGCTTCTGTGAAACCTGCGCCTCATGTCCTTTGATGGCGGCAGTCAGGCGCTCGACTTGACCCTCATAATCCTTTGTAAGCGCTCGGGACTTTTGCTGACCCTCGTACTGCTGTGCAGCTTCAAGTTGAGACTCCAGGCTTCCTATTTCCTCGATGCCCGCTGTATCAATTAAACGCAGCGACTCAATCTCTTTCTCCAGTGCCTTGACTTCTCGACCACGGGCTAGCTTTTCTTTACGCATCCACTTGGCCAACTCAGCTAGCTTCTCTGCTGCATCAGCACCCTTTACTTCCTTGACTCCCGTCTTCCATAGGGACTTCTGCGCCGCGTCTAGTGCCTTAGGTGTCGGTATCGACTTCATACTGCCGAAGCGAGAGAAGATTGCTTCTCGTGCCTTCGAGCGATCGAACGAAAGTATCTCACTAGCAAGTGCAAGTGGCAGCTGCCCCTCAAAAGGACTGGAGTGACGTGGTTTCTTAGGCTTAGACTGTAGATTATCTACATAGAACTTGGCTTCGGACGTCCCGTTAGTAAGCTCCACGTAGAGCTGGTCTGCGTCTTTGGGGGCTAGGTTGGCTAGCTGACTCGCATGGTGTCCCATAGGGTGCTTGCCGGTAAGCGCTAGGCGAATAGCATCACTGACAACTGAGCTTTTACCACTTCTGTTATCGCCTACGACGAGATTAAGTTGCTTGAGTTCCGCGTCTACTGGAACTTTTACGTTTGAACGAATGTGTGTGAAATGTTTAGTCATGGTCTTGATCCTTTTTCTGTCGGTTGGTCGCATTACAATAATGACGCTTGGAAACGTCGCGGCGTTACTGGTTTTCTTCTTCGAGACAAACTTCAAACGCCCCTTCAAAAAGCGTGTCTCAGATATCTTATAAACATAGTCGTGCCACCATCGTGTATCTGTCCTGGCCGGGATCAATAAAACAACAGTGGCTCCTTTGTCTGCTTCTTCTCGTGCTTTGGCTACCCACTTCCCAATCTGTCTACTGTATGGGGGGTTGAGGAATATGCTCTCGAACGGATGCCATGATTGAGTAAGGGCATCGTCAGTAATGTCGAAGTAGACGGGGCATTTTGCATTGTGCTTCGCTGCTGCTGCGTCGAGCTTGAAGCAAAACTCTTGGTCGAGTGCATCAAACACCTCTTGCGGTGTCCCCCAGTCCTCTTTTTCACTAGAGAACAATACTTCTGGAAAGTCCTCGCTCAGCGTCTCCTCCTGACGGGAGCAGCCTTAGGTGTAGCGTCTTCCATACCTCTGGCCTGTATCACTTCAACTGAAACCACACTGTATCCCTCCGCTAGCAGTGTCTTGCGCATTATCTTCAGCAATCTCTGTAGCTTTTCAAGGCTAACATCATCGACATGTACATGCGCTTCTGTTGTACTACGCACTTTATACCGCACGCTTCTTCTTCTTTCGCGTGCGTACAATTTCATCGAGCAAGATCCTCCGAGCTACATCGCTTCGGGTTATCTTCTTTCCTGCATGACTTTTCATCTCTTGTATCGCAATTCTGTCGAGCTTCTTTAGAAGGTCGGCGCTCACGCGGACGTAGAGGACACTATCAAATTCGCTCACGGCACGGAGTGTCCGACAAACGCTAGCTCATGTCAAGTCAGCCTTGAGCTGCCCAGTCATTGCTGACGACAATGTCTCCGGGAGGGATGGGGAGGCCGTCAATCTCTGCATACATGCACTCATGTATGATTTTCTGGGCTTCTTCGGCCCTGTCTTCTGGAACGTAGAGCGCAAGCTGATCGTGGACCTGCAAAAAGAGCCCCGTCCACCTGGACCAGCATCCATGTGGAATACGTTGGTCCACCTTGATGACAGCGTCATTCATTATCGACGCAGCGCGTCCTTGAATCGTGTGGTTTGGGGGTGCGTTTTTCTTATTTGGACCACCCGGAAAGAATCTCTTACGGAAGTGACCACCTTCAGCTACCCATCCTTGCTCTCTAACGACACGACCGATGCGATTTTGCCATGTTTTAGTCTCTGGATGGAGCTGATGCCAACGCTTGTACCAAACACCCACTTTCTTAGGAGTTAGATCCTTGAAGACCTTCTCACCAGTAATCTTATCCCGCTGGTTTGCCATGGTCTCGAACAGTGTTTCTTCTTCACCACCGTACGTAACGAGATACACGAAGCCCTTAGCTATGGTTCTTATGTATTTCTTCTTGCCCTTAGGCATATCTCTGATGCGACGGTAGCAAGCCATCAAGTCTTCGTCGTCACCTTTGAATAGCACAGCTGCGTTGAGTGCATGGGGGTCAAGTAAGTCCCCTTTCTCGTCTTTATCCTTGAATGCTTTGAGAAGCAGTTCATCTTTAGCAAGCGCTGCGTAGATTCGCAGTTCTACTTGCTCATAATCTGCGCCTACAATGACGTGTCCGGGGGGAGCTACTACCATTGATCGCATGTTCACCACGACAGGCTTACCTGTATCTGGATTTATAGGTCCTCGCACTCTGGAACTCCAGTTCTGGACGTTTGGAGAGCTAGCTAGACGTCCCGAAGGGACTACATGCAGCTTATAGGTAGTATTTAGGAGCGAATAGCGAGGTCTTTTTTCGTGAATGACTTTCCCATCAACCACTACTTCCTCTGCGTTTTCTCCGTTGTCGAGGTCAGAGACGTATCGAACCTTTAGGTTATCAATAAACCCACCTCTAGTCTTCTCACAGGCATTGAACTCGATAAGCGTGTTGATTGCGGCTTCGGTCGTCTCGTCTACCCCTCGATCAAGTAGTCGAATGAGGGCCGGAGTAGACACCGAGTGCGCATCACCCTCCTCCCATTCTCTGCCTGCCGTATTTAGCGTAGGCTCGTACCCCAGCTCATCGTAAAGCCACTTCCCTAACTGCTGCTTACTCCTGATATTGAACTCTTTACCTGTAATTTCAGTGAATTTACTGCGCAATTCCAGACATAGCTTATTGAACATCAAAGACAGCTCTCCGCGACGACGTTCGTCTACAACTAAGCCTAGATCCCCCGCGTCTCGCATGACCGGCGCGAGCTTCGAGTCTAGTTCGTACTGCTGACGTGTGCCGCAGCTCATGATTCTTTCAGCTATATGGGTCCACGTTCGCCCTGTGGTGAGTACATCACGCCCACAGTTGTGGACGAGACCAAATGGAGTGAAAAAGTTGTGATTATCCTCTACTGTGATACACCAACGGGTTTGCCTGTCGAATCGTTTCGTTGCTGGAGGCATCGACCAGAATGTTGAGCTTGTGACTCGGGCTTCGACGAGGTTATTCCTACGACATTGGAAGATGATGTCACCCTTGATGACCTCCATAGCGGGGATGAGTCCGCGTGTTGTGTACACTTTATGGTCGTGGGTAGTTATCAGGCCCCTTGTGTCTTGTTTGTCTCTATTAGTCTGTATCTGCCACCATTGATTGAACGACGTCTTGGTCTTGTGCCAGTCAGTGATGCGCTTAGGCTCCAAAGTGCCATCATGTTTGAGTGACATGACCTCGACGTCCATTTTGTTGATGACTATCTTGTCTATAGAAACGGTCTTACCATTCGCCAGAAGCACAGGAGTGCCTCTAAACAAGCAATACTCGTGTAAATCGTGATCTTTTTCTACATTTGAGGAAACTTTATGGTCTACGTCTTTTTTCCAGAGAGGGACTTCGAGAAACCGACTCGCAACAAATCCCAGCGTATGCGGTTGGTCGTTTCCATCCGTGTCATGATGCCCGATCATGGTGTCACGCACCGTCTTTCGGGGATGACTCCACATATCGTGGTATTTAAGTACCAAAGAGTCGAATCCGATGAAGTTATGACCGATGATGTGACAGTTATCCATCACTCTCTTGCACAGCCCTTTGATGTGGTCTTCCTCGCCGTCGTGATACCAATAACCAGCCCCCGATCTCCATCTAAAAGGGACAACAATGACGATTTCTTCACCATTTATGACCGAGTAGAAGCCTATGCAACGTATGTTGCATTCTTGCGGGATAATACCATCAGTTTCGATATCTACGGTGACTCTACACGTGTCTGCGTGAGCTAGGAATTTTAGGAGAGTCTCCTCGATGACTTGTCGTGAGGGAAAAAGGATAAACGGAGGCTCTTTCCAATCAATTTTGTGACCACGCATGGCAATACGTGCCCCACGAGCAATATCGTCTCTGATAACGTTTTTATACTCTCGGGCACCTCGGATTGCGAAAGCAGGGTGTAGAGAGCTACATAAAATTCTTCCATCAGACAGAGGAATCGGCGCTCCATGTTGGTTCTTAATGGACGCGACCACAACTTCTCCTTTCACGTCCTTGCCAGATGCGTATCGGAGCCCTTCTCGGGCAGCTAGAGCACGTAATGCGTATCCACCAACTGCTAGGAGTGTTTTTGCGTTTGCCTCTTGTAAATCACGTTCGAGTCGCGGAGCACAGCATAGTATGGGGGATGCTGCTTCGGGATTTCGGGCTACTTTTAGTAGATATTCTGTGAGTGAGAGGCCGTCCGGTGGCTGGCAAAGGAGCGTGTTCGTTACTGTGCAATGCTCACGCTGCATACCACCGATTTCGAGTGCTGTGTCAAGTTCTCGACCGCTGTAGCCTGCGAAGACTCGGCCTTCTTGAATCTCATGTTTACCGGGCGCTTCACCGATGATGGCTAGGGGAGAATTGGGCACGATATTACCTAAAACAGGACCTCTTTTGCATCCATAGAGGGGGCATTTTTCACAGTCAGCTCCTCGGGCAATGGCTCGGTCATGTGCTTGGTCCTTCGTCCAGATAGTGATGTCTTTATCGAATAACTGAGCCATTATATGAGGAAAGCGCGGCATCTCACCGCGCAGGGCACGACACTATGAAATATGGTTACATTGATGCTGTGCTCGCATCAAACCTAAGCTGCTTAAAGCAGTGGATTACCGGCAGATGCAGTAGATACTGCGGTTGAAGCTGCAGGAATAGCCGTAGCTACAGCTGCTCCGTTACCTGATGAGGCATTGGCACCTGCGCCTGCTGGCAATGGAGTGCGGTACGCGCCAACTGCTTTCTGATCTTCATATCGTTGTTTATTGATCCAATATCCAATCTTAGAAGACCAGCGTCCGTTGTACTCATCGGCTTCGCAGTGAACGTATGCGTCTCTGTCCTTCAGAAGGGCACACACTTGGTCGATTTCGAGTGAATCGCCTTCGAGCTTTGCGAATTGTTCTTGAGTTGTGCCCGCTGAATCAAGCACTTCCCATAAACGTTTTGCATTCGGCTCGCCATTCTTATTGTTGCCCGCATACGGCACCCAACTCTTGACGGTGACGCCTTTATTGTCCTCGTCTTGGATGACGCACACAAACGTGACCTGAGCGTTCCCTTGTTTGCTCATGCCTGGAGTAGCAGACACAATCTTCACGATGTAGTCTCCGTTGTGACTCAACAAACCGCTAGCGCTCCCGCCGCTTCGTGCTTTGAATTGTGTGATTCCGGTAAAATCTAATGGGGGTAATGACATTTGATGTCTCCTTTTCTAACATGTTAATTCTTGGTCCAAGTCGGGGTGTTAATCTCCCCAAACGCGCCGACTCTCTCGCAGTTCAGGGATTATGTCAAGCAACCGCTAGCGATTGTTTTACGAAAGTCTATAGCCCGCTTTAGTCAGCAGTTCTCTGAGGTTTGTTTCTTCTTCGGCGTCAACATTGAAGCTCCGAATTTTACTATCCCACTCACGAGATATCTGTGTCTGCCAGATCCGCTTTGGTCCGTCTAATCCTGGTCGCACAACGCCCCGAAGGAGTACATCACAAATACCTGACAGGGCTCCGCGAATACTTCCGCTAGGGAGACTAGGACCTCCGACGTATTGCAGTTGTCCAGCAGTCGGAGAGCCTTCACGATCATCATATTTGGGCGCACGTTCGTGGCACAAGAAACCCATGAAACAATCAGCGCCACGAGGTACTTGAAATAGCCAGCGTAAGTAGTCTTCAAGCGCAGTCCACACAGCAAAGCCTCCCTTGATGCCAGAGTCTGCTTCCATTTCCGCATGAAAGCGTCGAGCAAACTCAGTGCCTTCATCGAAGACTAGCCCATTGTATGGGCACGTACCTTCTTGTCGGGCCGAACTGAATCGATAGACGATTTCTCTAATCAGTGTTCGATTATCTACTCGCGTTTTATTGTCAGGCATGAACTCAGGGATGACCTTCATTGCCATGCCGCCTTCTTCCCATGTCCGCATCTCAGCGAGGTAGGCTGGTGTGTCACTTTTTTGCTTCGGCTTCCACTTGGGGTTAGGTTTCTGAAGTGTGCGCAGTCCTAGCTTTTCCACTGTCTCTCTGTTTCTCATACACCAATGCGCGTACGGTCGAAGCGTGCCTTTATTTGTTACGAGCCAGAGTGCGTCACTAAAGCATTGAGCGAGCTGCGTGGTCTTCCCAAAGCCTGGGCGTGCATAAAGTACACAGCATGGTGGTTCAGCGAGCATCGTGCTCGTGTCAGTCAGTGTGAGTCCCAATCCGTCTTTTCCTTTTTTTGTCATTTCATCCCTCCAAGTTGGACGTACTCACTGCTCAAGAGTGAGTTCTGAATTTCCTTTGTGTCTGAGCTACATACTGCGAAGAAATCACACGGACCCCATCGGCTATAGCATTGATTATAGTTGGGGCGTGGCTTCTCACCCGCCTCGATACGATTCTTGATATCCCTTTCCCTCAGTGTTGCGTCGGCTATCATATAGCGAGCTTGGTCATATGCAAGAGGGGAGAGTTGTAAAGTTTGTCGATCAAAGTCGTAGGGAGTGGAGCGCTTCAGCCTCTGTATAGCAAACCCCGCAACCGGTCGGTCAATGCAGCTACGAATAATCCAAAGGTTTTGGAATACTTGCGGAGACATGATGTATTCTGAGCCACTTCCCCACGAGTTGAGTCGCCCGGAGCGACTGTTCCCACTGCTTGTCTTGTGATCCACCACCCAGACACGACCACCCCATTCACACACTAGGTCTGTCTTACACGTTACTACCTCATCCTTCACTGGTTCGATCCACTCAGGAAGTTCCTCATCTTTGAAGAAGGATCCTATAGATGCCTTGAACTCATTTTCAACGTACAAGGGCACCCAGCCATCACCCGCATAGCGAGACTTGAATGCCTCAAAACAGTCCTTTGCCTGACGTATCATTTCTGGATTGCCTTCGCCCTCTCGCTCCAGATTCTCATCCATAGTCTCATCGAGAGACCATTGCGGGGGCTCATCCATGAGCGATGCAAAGTAATGTGCTAAGCATGTATGTACAAGAGTGCCGAGTAATTGCCACGGCTTGCTTGATGTAGGCCGTAGACGCTGGTGATATCTTAGTGCCCATAGTCTCTCACATGAGAGTGCTGCGCCTAGCTGATGAGAGCCCCGTGACGAGGCCCCTGTACTAAATTCTTTTGTCTTATTGCTCATTATCTATCCACCAAACGATCCCAGCCACCGCACCCAAACATGCTCCGAGAACCACGCCAAGACCGAAAGCGAACATAACACTCGTCATGGTCAGAGTATGTCACGACAAGGAGGGGTCACTTCAAGCAGCTTCCCTGACGATGCCTTGTCCCACCGACTCAATTGCGCCAGCCCCATCAATCGTAATGATTCCGCGTAAGGGATGTGGCTTAAGGACCATGAGTAAGCCCCCCATAGGAGGTACGCGGACCTACAATCATTCATTCGTAATCTTCCCAAAAATCTTCGTCAATACTGGCCGTCAAGTCGTCAAGCATGGACTCAAGAGACGTGGCTACTTTCTCTCCTCCGAGTGCTAGCTGCAGGCTCTCAGCATCAGCGTCTGATTGAACACGAGCGAGTGCTTCTACTTTCGGTAAGACGATTGCTTCTCTATGCTCATCGATACTCCCCTTGAGCACGTAGTAGACGAGACTTAGTCCCTGAACACCCGGTTCATAAGCGCGGTCTTCAGCTTGTAAAACCGCAGCAGGGTCATGGTGTAGATCCACCCAATGCTCTGTAGATGCACCTANCAATGATACACCGACCTGAAATGCATCAATAGTCATTAGGAATATCCCTGCACCNTCATGCTCCCTAAAGCTCCTACCCATCTTGAACCGTGCGTCCGTGTTCACTCCACCNTGTGCAGCCCANNTCTTTAGGTTCACCGCTGCGATNCGTGTGCGNACNTCNTTCTTCTTGATAGCCTTAGCTATTTCCTTCTCATAGATGCGTACTGTNTCCGGTGAATAGCAGACGATCATACACTTCTGACCTTCNAGCATCTCAGCCATAACATTCTCAATGACGTAGGGTGCTTTAACTTTTGCGGTGAGAAGCATGAGCTTCTTAGTCTTATCCGCTGCGTTCGCCCTACCCCTAAGCGCCTTGCGTACTTCTGGCAGCTTAGTGTCTCCCTCGATACGCATGACCTGTCGCTGCTTGGGCGGCATGAAGGGCAAGATATCTTTACGGTCTCGCTTCACTACGAATTGGGACAGGCGTCTGGGCAACTCCGTCTCCGCGAAGGGGGTCGTACCGTTCGCGACCCAACCGAAGTCTCCTTTCTGTCCGTCTGCATAACGGACATGGAAACTAAACGGCAGCCGGTCTTCTCGACCAGAGCACGATCCTTCACTTATGACATCAAGCTGACCCCAGTAATCTCTAACGAACCCGAACATCGGTGTTCCGGTAATCGCCCAGACCCTGTCGATAGGGGCACATACGGCGCAGACACGTTCTCTCCGCGTCTGACCGCGCCGCGACTCGTCGGAGGTCCAACCTCTACAGTTGTGACTCTCATCTAATAAACAAACATCAAAATAATATCTCGATAGGGTGGGCACCCAGCCAGGTAAGTCAGTGCGATAGTACGCTCGTCCCGTTCCATCCTTGGCGCGTTGAGCTACAAGTAAATCGTAATTTACAATCACATACTTTGCTTTAGCTATTGCTTCAGCTACTTCTTCTTTCCCCTTGAAAAGTTTGAGACCGTTTGACTGACCGTTCTTTAACTTACACGCTTCACAATACACACCGTCGATGCGACCGCGACCCATACATGTTTTGCAGAATCTCCGCGCCACTTTTCCTGCGCGTCCCTCTAGCACAACCGCTTCTTCGTCCACCCACCTGGCTATTTCCTCTGCCCATCCCAGCTTCGGGAGCGCGGGACACACAACAAGTGTTTTCTCAGTGTTCACCAATACACTAGCGGTCAATGCGGTGAGCGTCTTGCCTGCTCGCATCGGATCGCAAAGCATAGCCCAGCTCCGCAGTGCTAAGAATCCTGCGCCTGTTATCTGATACTCTCGAAGACGTTTATTTAGCTCTAGCTCCCTGTATCTATCGATTCCTGGCAAGTTAGCTAATGCTTGATTGTACTCTGCTTCAGTAGATAGAGGAACTTTAGGAGCATCAACGCGAAGCAATGCTGCAACAGCCCACGCCACATCCCACGTGCAACGAAACCCACCGGGCACAGCCACGACACCAGGTACGTCAGTAATGGTGCGTTGCCTCTCCCAGTCAACTTGTGATGAAATGAAAACAGGACGCTCACCTCGACGTCCGAATGGAAAATCTGCACTCACTGTGAACTCCTTCTGTTTGCCTGCGCACCAGATTGTTGTCAAGAAACTCGTGCGCTAAAAGAACTTATTTTCATGATTGACTCAGCTACCTTGAGGGGACAGTGTGAACGGGTGACGGAACCAACAAGTCTTGAAGTAATTTCTGGTGGAAAAGATGAAGAAGAAAAAACTCCCTCGATGCCTCTACAAAAAGTCGGTGAGTATTCAGTACCTCGTGGTTATGAGGTTTGGAAAAACGGAGTCTATCGGATAGACGAAATCCCCGACGATGCAATCGCAGAGCGTCCATCACTAAATAAAATACCCAGCGCCGAAAGACGACGCGGTTTACGATCCGTAGCTCGCCGCCCTTTGTGGATACGATCACTAGGTCGCGCCCTCGACGAAGAAGAAACGCTTCTGCAACTTGCGTATTACGAAGCAAGCAACGAACGCACACCGAGGTTCGAGTGGGTTAGCCAGCTACAGATTTCAGACAGACGACAACTTGTTCAGCTCGCTAGGTCTGGTGCGCCAGTTCGTACTGGTAATGCAGATCGTGTCGAAGAATATCTGGACCGTGCTCATGTAGAGAACGGAGGTGCGCTGCCAAGAGTCTTGATGGCTAAGCGTTCAGGCGCTTATGAAATCGATAACAGGTGGGGGTGGCTCATTGGCTCACACTGGATTGGGCCTCCCGGAGTCAATGTCGAACGCGACCCAAGAGAAGAACCCGGCATGACCAAAGGCTTTGTGGTCTCAGGCGATGAACATGAATGGTTCACCGCACTCAAGAAAGTCTGCAGCGTAGGTCCTTACGCTAGGTGGCTGACGTTCTGTTCATTCGCCGCGCCACTACTTAGGTTTGTTCGTCAACGAACATTCATTGTGCATCACTGGGCCGATACCTCATCCGGTAAGAGCGCCTTAGCTAAATTCTCGATGTCTGCCTGGGGCGATCCGCATGGGCTTACAGCTACGTTCAACCGTACCGCACTAAGTTTCACAGAAATGTTTAGTTATATCGATGACTTACCTATAGCTTTCGATGAGCTGCAGTCATCTAAGACTAAGAATCATGCGAGTCTCATCTACGATTTATGTCTTGAGCGTGGTCGAGCGAGGGCTAAACGATCAGGTGGTTTACATAAGGAAGTGGAGAGCTGGCGCTCAGTCATTCGCACTACAGGTGAGGAACCATTAGTCGGAAAGGACAAGGCTGACTTAGGTGGTCAGCTCAACCGTACCCTTCAACTAAATGTAGCCGCACTCAAAGAACGACAGGCAGAATCCATCCATCGTTGGTTGAACAATCGTTGCTATGGTTGGGGAGGCTTACGCTTCATGGAGAACCTATGTAGACTGGTCAATTCTCCCGGTGGCATTGATGAACTGCAGATGCGCTGGACTCAACTGCGTGATAGGTACGCTTCTGAGGTAGACATGGGTGCTCGTAACAGTGCGATGGCTGCTATCATCTTGGCTCATGCGTTGTGCCTAGAGTGGTTCTTCGATACAGATAGAAACGATGCCGAAGCAGCGGCGCTATCTGACGCTGTCGAGGTAGGTAAACTAATCGTGGCTGATGAAGTAGGAAAAGAGACCGTTGTAGACATGGCGCTTCAGATCTTCCGGGATCATCGTGATGCTAATCGTGAGAGCTGGCTCGATGCTAGTACTGACGTAGGCATTCAAGTGCTCTCGAATAAATCGTTCAAGAGACTGACTGGTGTAGAGTCTGCTGGAGCAGAGAACGATGAGATATGGCTCGTCCAGAGTGAGGCGAATCGACTGCTCGCTAAGGCAGAGCTTCCCGCAAGACGTATCTGGTTGGACATGAAACGTCGAGGCATCCTGAACACAGGAAAGGACGGACGACCTAGTCAGCTACGTTCACTTGGGCGATTCCGTAACCGAGTATATGTACTCACTGCAGATGCATTCAATTCCATGATCTAGTCGAGGTCATAATCTTTAGGCAGTAGCTTATGCGCTATTGCTATCTTGATAAGCTCAGCACGTATGATATGAGACACTGTGCAGGGACGCTTGCCGTAGTAGTTCTTAGCTAAATCCTCGAAGATAGTTTTCTCATCAGCTGTAACCGCAGCTTTGACTTGTTGTATCCGACCACGACCGCCTCGTATACCTCGTTCACTCATCACCCCACCCCTGCTTCTGCTGTGCAACTCGCTGACCATAAATTGCATTCATCAACGGAAGCTCAAACAATACAGTTAGGTCTGCAACTAGATCTAAGTTCGGTGTACTGCGTCCAGACTCCAGCCTCTTGATGACATCAGGCTCGACCTTCAGTAGCTGCGCGACGACAGCCTGTGAAAACTCTCGACGCTCTCGCGCCTTACGCACCAATGAGGCGAACCGACGTACGGGCTCACTGCGATCTTTATTTTCTTCCATGACCTATGTCATGACAACACACCCTCAGGGGAGGGTCAAGAAAGATAGGCGAGAGTCATACCGAGGAGAAGGCCGAGCAGTCCGACGCCGCCTAGGATGACAACTTCGTACGGGTCATATCGACGCCACTTGTTTGCGCAGCTGTCTTCGATGGCCGCTATAGTTATAGAGAGCCATGAAGGATCGGGCATCTCATAGATGACAACCTTAGTACCTGGAGGGATTGGAGGTACTTGCTGCATAAGGATCATAAGGTCTTTCTTTCTCGCCCGTTCAATGATGCGATGAGCCCGATGTCTATATGCCACACGACGACGTGATGCTTTCCTCTCCCAGTGTTCAGTTATCGCCATCCTTCCACTTCAACGCAGCGCGTAGTGCAATGCGTACCTCTCCCGCAAGAGTACCACCCCTGCGAGAATACTTCCGAGTCTCAAGCGTTCGCATGAGTTCTCGGGGGAAGGAGACCACGATAGTCGAAGTGGGATAGGGCATCTCGGCCTCGGTCTCTACGTCCTTACGCCAATCTCGCCGTGCCTTTACTGCCTGGTGAGACCTACGTAAGTCATTCCGATGCAGCTCATCTTCAACCTCATCACTCTCGGGCTTTGCTAGGTAGCCTTTTATTGTCTCTTTGATCTCTGCGCCAACGCTCCAGCCAGCAGACGTCGCACGACGTTGCATAGCGTCCATAATTCCATCAGGCAGTGTGATTGTAATCGTACTAGATCGGGGCACTCGAACGCTCCACAGGCACCTCAGGTGAGTCATGAGACGGCGACGGTTTATCGAGCACCTCCAACGCCTTCTCGATTAGCTCACGACCAGCAGCACTGAATGTTATCTTCTGCTCCGCTGCCCGCTTCTCAATTGTGTCTATTGTTGATAACTTCAAACCTATGGAGGCCGTTACCACTCTATCTCTTGATTTCATATGCTTACTCCTTACTACTTACTAACTAGGTCGTCAACCACTCGGGAAGCATTGCAACCATTTCTTTTACTAAGACCTGTGAAAGACCTAGTATCGAAAAGTTGTGTATCTATAGATAGATAGATAGATAGGATAGAGATTGCAACCATTTTCACCATTTTCACATGTATATTAAGGGGTATATTAAAACGGCATCCCTTCCTCTCGTCAGTATATAATATATTAGAGGGTAATTCTGTCCCATGTCTCGTTATTATTTTACTTCAAAGTGGTGGTGAAAATGGTAGAAATGGTTGCAATTAGGTCAGTGGAATCCTAAAGGCTTATTATCATTAGGTATTGAGGCACTAGGTCTTTCACCACTTCAAGTAGATAAAATGGTTGCAACGGTTTATACATGTGAAAGACCTAGTATACTATGACTTGCCCTTACGCCTTAGGATTGATTGGACCAGTTCTCTAATGGAGTCGAGGCGCTTGCCTTTCCATAAGCCTGCGGCCTTGAGTGCTTCATCCATCTCAGTCAGGAGTTCTTCTTCTAGTTGGGTAATCGCTGCTGCTATCTCAGCAATCTCTTTCTCGATGTCATCACCATTCGCCATGCTTCTTCTCGTGATTGTCTAGCTCCGTAAGGGCTAGCTGTAGTTGGGCTTGGGCGTCTGACTCACCGGCCATGAGCTTGCGTGCGGCTGCAATGACGCGCAGTCTTAGTTGCGCCCGCTTAGTGCGGGCACGAGGGTGTTCTTGTCCCTCGCCCCCGAACTTAGACTTTCCTCTCTTGCGTCTCACATACGCATGTTATCAGAATTGANGNAGTTCAGNATATAATTCTGGGATAGCGCTCGGCATGTCAGCCTCGGGCTCCTCNANGAANGGCACCCATAGATACCGACCGCGTTCATCATTGAGTCCTTCATCNTANACAATGGAGTGACCCATTCCTATTGCNGTATCTAACGCANAAGATCCTAGCCCTCGACGCACCCGCTGACCNAGAGCAATGCACTGCATCATAAGCGTAGACTCTATCGGCTGATTGAAGCACTGATACAATGCTTCGGACATAGCCAATACATTATCTGCCTCTCGCAAGTACGCGAGAGAAGTCTTAGCTGTTTCTTCCAGTTCCTTATGCCACTCAAGCATCTCACCTGCTGCATCAGGCAATGACTCGAACTCGGTACGAGGTGTATTCTCTGGGACGTAAGCAAAGGAGCGAGTCAATGCTTCATGGCTCAGATCAATCATCCTCTGCGTAAGCTCGGACTGGCTCGGCATAGCCCCATGCTTAGTCATCAGCTGTAACCCACGCTCGGTGCGGCTAGGGTAAGGCGCTACCCGTGACTTAAAGTACACCCGCTTATGCGCTTCAACCAGGGCATCATTCCAGTCATACTCTGGAGGCCGAACGAAACTATCCCACAGCTCTGTGTGTCGTGCCGCCCATGGATACTTGTCGCACAATGACTCGCCCATCTCTTGCAACTCAACGTACTTACGCTTCACGTCTAAAGGTAAGTTGTCGAGAAGGAATATCTCGATGTAGACACGGACCTCCTCATACTTCTCAGGGCGTATAAGGCTAGAGGCATCCCTTCGTACGCTTTCAATGTGTTCCAGGTGACTTGTTACCACGCTAATTCTATCTTCAATGTATTTAGTACTCACTGTTTTCTCCTAGTTTCATGCCGAGACTTAGATTCATCTCTGCAAGGTATTCTTTTACTTCTCGTAATGATTTATGTCCGAAGTGCTTAAGGCTAAGCAGTTCTTCCTCGGTCTTTAGGACAAGGTCACTGACATACTTAATGTCTGCCTTCGCGAGACAAGTGATCGTTCGCACGGAGAGATACTCCTCCTTTAGATAGCGGTCCATATCTCCATCAGGTACTCTTTCCTTCTCGGCTATGTCGTTACCAAACTCGTAGCCTAGCGTATCCATAATCGCGACCAGCTCTTTGATTGCCTTTCTTCCCACGAACCGTAGGCGCAGAAGTTCAGCCTCAGTCTTTACTGCGAGTTCTTCAATGGTCCTGAATCCGTTACGCCTAAACGCGCTTACTGCTAGAGGATTGAGTGCCGGAAATTCGTCTCGCGCTTCCCACACATCCGTCCAACACGGATAGGCGTCATGATTGATATGCGCCCATCGTACTGCCTCTGAGTAATCCTCGATAAGATGCTCAGGCATGTTTGAAGTTCTGCAATCTTTCCTTCGCCCGAGTATGTTTCCATGCTCATCAGAGAGAAGTACATCACCGCTAGTCGAGGGCACCTGTGTGATAAGAGGTCCTTCAGCCCTCGCCTGTCTCCATAGCTTGTCAGTTGTCCCTTCTTCATCAGTGTCCTTGCGAAAGAAATCAAAATTGATTCCCCTCTCTACACATTTGACTGCCACTTCTCTGCTCGGTGCTGCCACATAACAGACCGCCTCAAATGTTTGCCGATACCTTATGCGGTATCGCTTCTGTTTATTGTTCACTACTGTTCCCTCCATAGAATTGCAGGGCTTCCCACCCTGCTAGGCACATGAAACATACAGAGACAAACATGTAAGGCTTCGACTGTGCTCGCCGCCTCCTTACAACCCTTAAGTCGATCTCAAGCCTGAGATCTGACAATTTATTTCTATAAAAATACTAACTGTCAGGAATGACAGAAGAAAAAAGTGGGGCGGGGAGTGGCTTCACGGGTCAGCAGTCTTATCCTGACTACCTTATCGACCTCCAACTTCACTCGCTCCGCTACAGTGCCCACCGTCACTGGCCTAACTCAGGCTAAGGTGTTTTTAGTACGTCGCTACACGCTTCCATCATGGGTAACACGGCACCCACTAGCCAGGTCAGCACCCCGGCGCGGCTCTTTAGAATTTCCAGCAGAGATACACAGGCGCGTTGCGCGTACCACCTACCAACGATGCAGAGATGAATCCCATGGACATGACTCGCTGCAGCATCTCCTTGGTGGTCAGTCCTCCATAGCGTGGGGATGCTGGATAGTTCCATACCAGGCATCCCGCAGGCTTCACTGCATCGTATAGTTGATTGAGAGTAACTGGCAGTAGCTCGGGCTCTTGGACATTGAGGACATTGGAAGCCACCACGACCTCGTAAGAGCGCGAGAGTGCATCAGCATCAATCTCCGATGTCACATTGTCACCAAAGTCATACGCAGTGGCTCGGTAGCCATCTTCCATTAGCGTCTTCGTATGCGCTGCTGCAGGTCCGGCACCGAAGTCCAGGATCTCTGCGGTGGTACAGGGCGACATCAACGATCGAAGTGCTCGGTAGCATAGTGGGAAGCGCCCCACAGCACCAGATGATCGAGCACTTCTATTCGCTCGCTTGATAGGATTAGTCTGCATCATTGTTCTTTCCTTTGGGTGTTGTTGTCTAGCTAAGAGGCCCCACCACACGCCAGTATGTCCCGTAGCAAAGAGATTTCACTGTCTCTTTGTCTTGATGTAAGCCAAATCGTAATTCATTTTGAGACCAGGCCCAGTTGTCATGACCCCTATCTCTATCGGTGTATGTGAGCCCGAACTCAGCGTGGATAGCTTTACTGAACTCAATGAATAACGCCTTGCCTGTATGCTTAGCGCGGCATGTTCTATAGACTGTCTCGAATGCGCGTATCATTGTTCTTCCTCCCCATAGACTTCTGCTAAAGGCATATCGAGGACAGCCCTCGACGGTTCGACGGGCACAAGCTCATCAATAGGTACTTGCGATACCTCTGTGTAGCCCGCCATCCATAACTTAGGATGCACCTCGACGGTGCCTAGCTCTTTACAATCTAAGCAGTACCTAGCGTAACGCTCAGCTTGATCTTTATACATCGGTCCATATCGTATGGCTCTGAGGTAATAGCCTTGCGCTGCTGGGCTCATGCTATCGAAGCCTGGTATCTCTAGTCGAACACGATGAGAGTACGCAACGACACGGCTCTCCTTCTCGATAAACAACTGGAGCTTCTTTCCTAACGCTAGGACAGGCTTCAGCCTAGATGGATGTACCCGCTGTATGCCTAGCGCCTTAGCTATTACTTGCTTGACTGACTTCATGCTCAGTCCTTTCTTCTTGTCCTTGAGTGCGGACACGACCGCGTCCACTGCTTTCTTTTCTGTCATCATCCCTCCATACCCATAGCTTAGAGCCTGAGCAGAATGTTCCATTGTGCTTATGTTTATTGAATCGCAATCCACCTACAGTGAGGTAGACCGCAATCTCTCGTTGGCATTTAGGACACGTTACTCTTGGCTGCTTCGACATTTTTGCAGCATTCTTTCTCACACTTACAGCATTCGCAATTACAAACTGTCATTCTCTACTCCTTTTAACTATCGCCTTGCAGCGCGTTATCGATCTTTCTCACGACGTCTCGGTGGCGAGCGAGCCCCGCACCGCTAGCTAGTATCTCACCACCACGCTCTAAGTGCCACTTAGTACGCACTGGGTTTGGTTTGAACATCGGCCATGGCTCTGCAACAATCTTGCGCCTTGACTCCCAGGTGTAGCCTCCTCCCTTACAGGTTAGGCAAACATCCCCAGGATCTCTGCCTGACTGCAAGAGAAATTCCTCATCATCAACCTCAACTACGATAGACTGCTGCTCCTCTTGAGCAAAGCCATGACCCTCACAGTCAGAGCACTTGCCGTATGTCTCGATGGCTGGATAGCTGACACCCTTACCAGCACGTCGAGCTACAGGTGAATGACTGTCTATATCGACAACGACGACGACATCATCCTTCACTGCAACACCATCCCATGCTGATGGGGGTCCACCCAATACATTCCATCCCTTACGCAATAGCGCTCGGGCGATGGAAGCCTTTGACTCATTCATGATTACGTCCTTCAAATCTTTAGTGGTCCTCCTCGGGAGAGCTTCAAGTTTCCTTGCGGCTCCCCATGTTTATCTTTCACTTCTTTGCACCAGTGTTCCAGCCCTGTCGCACAAGCCTTTGTGAGAGAAGTATCCTCTCCATGCAGCTGTGCCCATACAACATACCGTTTCACATCCTCAAGGAACTCGCGATTGAATACGCAAGTCATCTTTTGTCTATCTCCACTCATTATTCTTTCCTCCAAGTATCCACTGAAGCACCTTTAGTGCTGCTTCATTGTCTCTAATGTCGCTGGCAGCATCTTCAACACCATGCCAGTCGAATTGTTTTGTTCTTGAATGTAGGTACGCAAGAAGAACCGTGAGGTTCTCCTCCACTTCCGCCACTTTCTGTTTGATTTCATGTTCGCTACGCATATTGCCAGCAATACAGTGCCAGCAATACGGTGTCAAGCAACGTCGGCCAGCCGCTAGCAGGTCCCGCAACCCATACAACGATAGTGGTCATCACGGACATCATGCGATGTTGTCCAGGTGGTCTCAGCTTGGCAGTTGAAGCACCACTCTTTTTTATCAGGTTGTGCATCCTTTGCTACTTGCTCTAGGTAGTCATCCAGATTGATCAGCGTTGCTCCCCCCTCATAGTCGGATGCAGCGTCCAGCGCCTCCTCCCTCGACGACGGCGCTGGACCTCCGTCAAAGAAGTCCGCAGCGTCCCACACGCCACCGCTTTCAGTGATGACTTCACACGCACGCTGGATATCGTAGACTAGGTCCTCATCAATTTTGGCTTCAGCGAGAAGTTCCGCACACGCTGGTACAATGTCCCGCATTAGTTTATTGATTTCGTGACATGTTAGCTCGGGATTAATATCAAACTCGATGTCGAGCCCATCCCAAGTACGCATATAACAGCCACCTAACTCACCGTACCAGTCCGCGCTAAGCATACGAGCCTCAGTATCGAGACAGATATAAGCACGCTGAGGTGACGACTGACTCGCATACTTGTGGTACAGGGGGTGCAAGCACTTATCGTCTAGCTCATTGATTGTGATGCTCATGACTCGTCCTCTTGCGTGTTCACTAACTCCATACACATGTCACACTTGCCGCACGCTTTGCAGTGTCTCCACAGCTCCCTATCCTCAACACAGTTAGGGTCAAGGCCCTTTGCGTCCATCTCATTATGCTCATCCGATTCAGGCATTGTGTATCCTTCTCGGTAATCTTGAAAGTATCCCATGATCATCTCCTCCTAGGGTATCGTAAATTCCGACGACACTCCGTAAAGCGCCTCGGGGTTATGTGTTCTCATCCAGTCTTCCCACAACTCATCTCTAATATCTTTGCAGTAATCCGCGTAGTCACAGTAGTCTAAGTCCTCGCAGACAATCGCCTCAGCCATTGCCTCGAAGTGTTCGTCCTCTGTAACTTCTTCAGGTACTAAGTCGTACACAAGCTCGCAGAAATGCTCAGTCGCAACGTCACAGTAGTCATCAAACGATGGGTCAATCCCTTCGTCGTCTTGCTGTAGTCCGTCAATCGTCCAGGCATCAGCAACCTTGTGCGCCTTATCAACTAGAGACTTGATTGCCGCTGCAAATTCTTCGTTAGTCATTAGTAGTCCGAAGGAAGAAGGACAGTAGTCACCGAGCGATCCCACTCAGTGATGACCCAGAACTTCAAGTCACGGTCAGGCGATACGCCCTTGATGCTGTAAGCAGATATCAAACGCTCGCCTTCACGCAACGCATCGTTATTAGTTAGTCGGTCTTCTTCATCCAGCTCACCCCAATCACCGCAGACATGACGCTTCAATGCCTTGAGCACGACCGACTCTAGTGTGGTGGTTTGATTACCTCGTTCACCTAAGGTTGCTTCAGCCTCGTACATAAACGCAGGCGTAGTAACCACAGTCCCTAATGGGAACAACTGACCTAGACCAATCATCCCTTTTAT